>CAZSVY010000074.1:0-6545 GCA_964610495.1 uncultured Methanosarcinales archaeon | reverse complement strand
CTGCCGCTGGAAACCCTGAAGCGACCTGTAGCCGCCATGCGTGTGAATGCCGCTCCCGTGCCGGAGCTATCAGAGATAAAGGTATTTTTTCCAGCCAGTTCGCCCAGTCTGTTACTATCAGGAATTTGAGGTGAGATCGTCTCTTGAAATCCGTTTTTTATAGGAAGAAGTGTAAAACCCCTCAGTCTTTAGCTCAGAGAATATAAGCGTCAACTTCCTCAATATTCTTTTCGTTATGCATTGATTTCATATCGACCATCGAATAATACAATATTAAGCATCGGTTAGCGAAAACCAAGCAACCGTTGTCAATAAGTCTACCATAAGTCGAAACAGGTCTTGAATAAATCCACTGTACCAAGTTCGTTTTCATGTAAAGCCGTAACGGACGAATGGACAGGGCTCAGTAGGGCAGGGACTGCCCGAATTAACGCTCATGGAGATGCCGATGGTCTTCAATGAAGTGAGAAGCCGCTAAGTCTTTAGATTAGTGGTAGTTCACTTCTATAATCCTTCTATAACCCTGTTTCTATAATCTTATACTACAGTCTTCACATAAATTAGTGATTTTTATAAAATTTTATTTATACTGGCAAAATACGAAAAATTAATAGGTTGGCTATTTTGAATTAATTTGTTCTGTATCATGCAGAAAGTAGATAGGAATTCATCGAAAACGGTATCAAAGGCAAAACTATTGGGAACATAAAAGTTTTTGGAAACATAAAGCTATTGAAAGCATATACACTGTATTAAATCAGATTTCGATAAATGGGGGAAGGGAAAAAATGGCAAACTTAAAAACAGTTAAATTAGCTGCAAAAAGCTGAAAATAAGTAAGTAAAAATTTATCGGGCAACTCGGTTTAAATTGAAGCAAATCTTTACAAGTTAACCGGAATTCTTATTTCAGAGGATTTCTACAAACTTAAAAAATCATTAAAAATTGTCATGAAAAATTATTATGAAAATATTATTAAAGATTATCTCGAAAACTATCATTAAAAATCATATATCTCGTTTCTTTAATGACTTTACCAGTACTATCTTTTTCCACGAATCGCATGATTTCTTTGTCGTGGATAACCATTGTGTTACAATAGGGGCAAAGTTCTGTATTTTTGTACATTACAGAGTGCAGAAACGATCCTTTATTCTCAAATTGAATAATTTGTGAGCTGAACCACTTTCTACACTCTGTACATCTAACTTCACAGCTTTTTAAGGTACTCATTTTTCTTTCATCTTCGCATTTAATTTTATTATTGAGCGAAATATTATCAAACTTATATATAATCAATATGGCTGGAATTAATTATGGCGCAGTATCTAAAAATAGGCTTATTCATACCCTTTTATTTTAACCCTTTGTTAAATCTGCCAAGTAAAAAGCTATTGCGGATACTGACCAGTTATCGAAGAAAAAGAAAAACGTCGGATAAAAGGCAATATCGGGTAAAATCCTGAAAAAATTAGTCTGAGCTTAAAAATTGGTTCTGAAATCCAGCATCTGCTGAGAAAGAAGTTGAGTAACCAGCTTTTGAATACATGCTTTCCTTCGAATCTATACCTGCTGAAAAAGAATTGGAGAATTAGTATCTCCGAACGTATTGTTCATTGAAGTAAATTTCCTGAACAGGAGTTTTACTTTTCTCCGCGGTACTGATCCCGAGAATGGCATAGGGAGTGCAGTGTCTCAGGATTGAGCTGTAGAGCCCTGTAAAAGCTATCGCCGCAACAATCCACTTCCAGGGAGATCTTTTCACAAGGCCTGTTGCCAGTGCGAGAGTTGCAAGTACCCCATATGTGGTTCGGGACAGGAGATCAAAGCCTCCTACATTTTCTTCCAGAAATAATTTTTTGAGATTCGTCGGACAAAACCCCCTTATAAGCCTTCTTACATATTTATAGATCCTTCAATATATAGCATTATTCTGTTTACACTCTGTTTGCATTATGTTCGCAGTATGTTTGTATTGTATTTGCAGCATATTTGTATTATGTTTGTATTATGTTTAGATTTGTCAAAATGTCTGCAGAGAAATTATGTAAGATCCCCTGAAAAGACTCGATACCCGAAAAATCACAAAATATATAACAAGAGATAGAAGGTTTCTAACTATGCCTGAAATAAAAATTGACAGATCGATTTCATATCTCGAAGGTACACAGCGAGTATATGACGAAGCTACAACCCTGGAAAACACTAAAGATGAGATAAAAAAGATAGGCGTTACCCGAATTGCTGACATTACAAACCTGGACAGGCTCGGAATCCCTATTTTCTCGGCAATCCGCCCCAGTGCCGCAAGGGGAGCGATCAGTATTTACTCAGGCAAGGGTTCGACCGAGCAGAGGGCCCGAATCTCGGCAATAATGGAGAGTTTCGAGCGCTGCCTGGCAGAAAGGCCTGGCCTGAATGCAAATATTGAAGGTGAGATTTCTGCCCCGGCTCTTGTGGAATCCTATACCAGCGCCACAGAAAGCTGCACAGTGCTCGACCCAGCGACACTGCTTCTGCCCCAGCCCTATCTTCCCCAGTCCCTGTTTGAGTGGGTTGGAGCATACGATTTGACTAACAGGGAAGAAGTGTTCGTAAACGCCAATGCAGTTTACCACCCATATGACTCGCCTGGACAATGCCAGAAACTCTTCCTGAGCAATACCAATGGGCTGGCCTCCGGAAACGTGATTGAGGAAGCTATTCTCCACGGGCTGCTGGAAGTTGTAGAAAGGGATGCAATTAGCATAGCGCAGTTTTCCCGCAACCTGGGAAAGGAAATCGTGCTGACTGAAGAAGACGGGTACCTGTACGAACTTGCCAGCAAGTTTAAAGACGCAGGAATAGAACTCAAGGTCTGGCTGGTTCCGACCGATACCGGCATTCCGACAGTAATTGCGGTAACTGACGACTTAAAACTCAAAGATCCGGCTCTTCTTGTCATGGGGGCAGGCTCTCACCTCAAACCCGAAATTGCGGTTGCGAGAGCCATAACCGAAGCTGCCCAGTCACGAGTAGTCCAGATCCAGGGCGCAAGAGAAGATACGGATAGGGAAGGCTTTATCCGGAGTGTAGGGTATGACCGTATGAAACGTTTGAACGGGTTCTGGTTCGAAGAAGGAGAAAAAATTTCCCTTTCTGAAGTGCAGGATCTATCCAGAAAAAGTCCTGCAGAAAATATCGATGTGATACTCGAAAAACTTAAGGATCTTGCCGAAAGAGTGCTGGTAGTAGATCTTTCAAGAGAAGAGGTTAAAGTGCCGGTTGTCCGGGTAATAATCCCAGGCTTTGAACTTTTCACTATTGACCGGGACCGGAAAGGAAAAAGGATTGGTTCCCAAAGGAAGAAAGAATTTTCCAGAAGTAAAAATGAAAAGCCGTGGAAGATAAGATGAAAGCAAGGGCGGTAATCTTTACAGGCAACAGTATCAGCCATGAAGACGCAAGAAAGATCCTCAGGGCAAATTACCAGCCCCCTGTACGCAGGTTCCAGCTTGAAACATTCGTCCAGAAAGGGTATAAGGTCATAGGAATAATAGACGGGATTTTTTTCGACAGGGCCGCTGTAGGGCACAGGGAGATTCTGTCTGCGCTCAGTGCAGGCGTAAAGGTCGTCGGAGGCGCCAGCATGGGAGCTCTCCGAGCCTCGGAACTGGATACCCACGGGATGATAGGTGCAGGAAAGGTTTACGAATGGTACAGGGACGGTGTAATTGAATCTGATGATGAAGTCGCGGTAAGCACAAACCCTGATACCTTCGAGCCCATTTCCGTGCCCCTTGTCAATATAAGGGAGACCCTGAAAGCCGCATTCATCTCAGGACTTGTGAACGAAAAAGAACATAAAGACCTCCTGGAGCTTGCAATTGACACCTATTACCCTGACCGGAGCTATCTCGGGCTTGTAAAAGAAGGGGCGAAAAGAGGACTGATCCCGGAAGAAAAGAAAAAACTTATTCTGGATTTTTGCGCAGGTAATGAGGTTGACGTAAAAAGGGAAGATGCAATTCTTGTGCTTGAAACCGTAAAAAAGTTGATTGAAGAGGCCTGAAGTTTCAAGCCTTCCAGATCAGCGATTTCTAATTTTCAGACTTTTTTTCAGCGCCTTACAATATAAAGCCTGATAATGTACAGGCTCAGGAGCAGGACAAAAAGATAATACACAGCCTTGAAAACCATGGCGTACTGGTACTCGAACCAGGTATCTATTATCCTCTCTATGGAAAAATAAAGCTGGAAGGTGGCTACAAGCAGAAGCAGCATGGAAATAAGGAAAACTCCTTTTTTGAAATTTTCCCCCAGCTCTGATACTTTTTCCACTTTTGTCTCTGGTCTCATATCTAATGTTTCACTCATGCAAACCGCCTCCTGAGAATTACTGCCGAACAGAGCAGGATTGCAGATAAAGGTAGGCTGAATCCTGGTGTACTCTCTCCTTCCTCTGTATATTCCTCTTCAGGAATCATCCCGGTTTCCACCACGTTTTCGAATTCGCTTGTCTGAATCTCCCGGGCCTGCGTGGTATTTCTGTCTTTAATCTCAGTTACGGGGCTGAGCCGAATATAGCCTTCTCCGCGCTCGACTATTGTATCATTGTTCCAGATCAGGACTTCGACAATGTAGTTGTACTGGTCAGGCATTGTCAGGTTGACGCTCTGGATAACTGTAGCTTCGGGTTTGATTTCTCCTGTGCGCGTCCAGACTTTATCCGCAAGAAGTCCGGCATCCATTTCGCGGACCTTAACGAGCATACGAAAATCCTTGCTGTTTTCCCTTCCTTCATTTGTCAGATAGATATCATTTTCAACAAGGACTCTTCCACCTTCCACTGCCTTCACCCTGAAGTCCATTTCGGGAATTTCAAGCCCTATTTCCTGCACCTCGGCAGGCAGAGCATCCAGATTGTAAACTTTGATTTCTCCGTTGCTTTTCTGCACACTTTCCTCAAACAGGACACAATGGATATCGTATCCTCCGGTTTTCGGAAGTGTCAGGACCTGACTCACTGATTTCGTCTCTCCTTTCTTTAGCATTCCGAGTTTCATCTCCTTCTGTGCCTCAAGCAGCCCGCTTTCCTGGCTATAGGCTTTAAGAAGAAGCGAGGTATTCTTCGCAGAATCCCCCTGAGATTTTTCGATATATGCTGTGACATTCAGATCTACGAAAGCCGCTCCAGTACGGTCTGCCGAGATATCCATATCCCTGACATTGTAGTAACTTTCTTCTTCAAAATCCTTGACGCAACCGCCTGCGAATGTGAAGATAACGATAAAAAGGATTACAAATAAACTTTTTAAGAATAAGATTTGAGCTGACTTGGTTACCAACTTTCTCAAGATCCGCCCTCCACCATATTAATTATATTTTAAAGTATATGCTTTTTACCTTCACGAACACTTTCTCTTTTTCCTGAGGAACAATTGGATGAAAATTATTAATATGAACACATCAATATTCAGATAAGTAGTAAAATGAGTTAGTCAGAGCATAGAGCGTAAGCCTGAATCATTCTAATTGCGGCCTGTGGCTCTGAAGTTGCTGGAAAAAACGCAAGCCTGTAAAAGGGATGAAAATCCAGAATGCGGGAATACAAACAAGAGATAGTAAACGAGAACACAAGGGGTAATTATGGAAGGAAACATTGATGTCATATCTAAACCGCGAAGACAGATACTGATCGCTACTGATGGTTCAGAGACCGCAAACGAAGCCGCAGATTTTGCAATAGAGATGTTTGGGTGCAGTGGGGCAAAAGTATATGCCGTATATGTCATCGATACAACTCCCTATCGCTCAGTTTCACTGGATAAGATATGGTCAAAAGAGACACTTGACGAATTTGAGAGAGCAGGGCACGAAGCGACCTCTTACATAGAAAATGCAGGAAAAACTGTAGGAGTAGATGTTGAATCCAGAGTGCTCAAGGGGCACCCGGCGGAAAAGATCGTGACTTTTGCAGAAGACAATAATATCGATATGATTGTAGTGGGATCGCTTGGAAAAGGCGGATACGAAAAAGTCTTACTTGGAAGCGTATCCGAAAAAGTCGTGAGGCATGCAAAAGTTCCGGTGATGGTTGTCCGAGAAAGGCACAAAAGTGATAAAAAACTGATACAGGCATAATCCGGTTTCGGGTATAATCAGTCCTAGCAGATAAACGAAATAGCTGATTCTGGACAGACCTTTTCTATACAGGATCAGCTTGTTAAATAAAGAATACATAATCAGCTTGTTAAATAAAGAATAAGCTATAGCGGGGTAATTGGGGAAGAGAGAGGGTATGGGGAGAGGTCTGTACAGAAATATCCTGATCGCTACTGACGGCTCGGAAAATGGTGCACAGGCAGTAAATGCCGGAATGGAGATTGCGAGGCTAAGCGAGGGAAAAGCCTATGCTTTGCATGTCATTGATACCAGCGCCTATCCTTCAGGAAGAGGGGACCCTAAATGGAAAGGGTTAATAGAAGAACAGTTTAAGACCTTCGGGCTTGAGACGACCGCCACAGTCGAAGAGGCCGCAAAAGCAGCAGGAGTTGAAGTGGAGT
>CAZSVY010000073.1:0-5243 GCA_964610495.1 uncultured Methanosarcinales archaeon | reverse complement strand
TATGCTGCAAGCCCACCAGGTACCAGGGTGTCCACAATTCCTTTTGCATCACTATTTTCAGGCCTTGTCTTGTTCTGCCCCTCGAACTGGGGTTCCATGAGTTTGACGCTGATGATTGCAGTCAGCCCTTCCCTCACGTCGTCGCCTGTGAGCTTTATGTCCTCTTTTGAGAGCTTGTTAGCTTTGATATAGTCGTTTGCAACCCGTGTCAGGGCGGTCTTGAAACCGATAATGTGGGTTCCGCCTTCGTGAGTATTGATATTGTTTGCAAAAGAGTACACATTCTCTGCATAGCTGTTTGTGTACTGCATTGCAATTTCGACTACCATGTCGTCCCTTTGCCTCTCGAAATAAATCGGCTTTTCGTGAAGAGGCTGCTTTTTCTTGTTCAGGTACTCAACGAATTCGACTATTCCGCCATTGTAAGTGAAAGTTTCGGCCTGCCCGTCGGGGGTTCTTAAATCCCTGAGGTTGATAGTAAGGCCCCGGTTCAGGAATGCGAGTTCTTTTAATCTGTTTGAGAGGATATCGTAATCGAAATCCATTGTCTCAAAAATTTTTGCATCCGGCTTAAAGCTGGTTTTTGTGCCTGTAGTCTCAGACGTTCCGATTTCCCGGACGTCACCCTCAGGTTTTCCACGGGCGTAGCGCTGGAAATACTTCTTGCCTTCTCTTGACACTTCTACTTCAAGCCATTCCGAAAGCGCGTTTACGACCGAAACCCCTACCCCATGCAGCCCCCCTGAGACTTTGTAGGTGTTCTTGTCGAATTTTCCTCCTGCATGCAGAACCGTCATCACGACTTCAAGGGCTGATTTTTTGTGAAATGGATGGGGATCGATAGGGATGCCTCTCCCATTGTCCAGGACTGTCACACTCCCGTCCGGGTTGATCGTGACATCTACCCTGGTACAGAAGCCTGCAAGGGCTTCATCAATACTGTTGTCTACTACCTCATAGACTAGGTGGTGGAGCCCGCGGCCATCCGTGCTCCCTATGTACATGCTGGGACGTTTCCGGACAGCTTCCAGGCCTTCCAGCACCTGGATGCGCGAAGCATCGTAAACCTGTTTATCACTCATCTTGGGTTATTCTCCATAAAAATCTAATAAAGTTATCTAAATCACGTAACATTATCTTTTTTTTAAAAAATTCGCGGGAAAACTTTTGTCAAAATAGGACTTTAGAAATCGTATCAAGTCTGTAAGCCTTCAATTTTTATTGAATGATTTTTATATTTAACTATTATCTTTTCTACCACGAACAGATTCAATATGCGCTCATACATTTTAAGCCTTTAGATTCCCTGAAAATTGCACAAGATTTTTCAATATCAATCCTCTCAGAAAAGGAGATTTTAGCATAATTTTACGTCCAAATATGCGCTTTTCATATTAATTTTTTAGTACGTCTTTAGTTTAAATAAATATTTTCTGTTTCGCTCGCAAAAATTTGTCTTTCATAAGGAGTCAGGGCAGGAGTCGCGGCATTTAGACGGATTTACAGCAGACCTTTACATCCTCAGTTCTATTTTATTTTTCGACAGCTCAAAAAGTAATTCCCGATGAAAAACCAGCTCGGAATATGTCCTGCTTATCACAATGCAATAATCAGATATCCTGCTGTACTAAACAGATATCCTGCTGTACCAAATCCTATAAAGATTTGCTTGCAGTTTACTTTAAAGCCCGGTCTTATCTGAATAATTTACAATGTAACTATATAAACTTAACCAGCTCCAGTTCAGACTCCAAAATCACAGAAAACGACCACAAAAAAGACAGAATGGCATAGAAAAACCTGATTTAAATCCCGTAACTGCCAAAATCACGGAAAAAAGGATATCTATACGTTGCTTTACTCGATATTCTTCCCAGCCCTCAACAACTCATAGCACTTTTCATAAACATTCCGCCTGGGCAAATTGAAAACAATTTCTCTTACCCACGAGTCAGCCCTCTTGGCTCAGCTCAATATCTTCATTATAATTCTACCCTCTTGAGCTCACTTCAGTATCTTTACTTATAAATTAGCCCTCTTGAGCTCACTTCAGTATTTTTACTTATAAATTAGCCCTCTTGAGCGAACGAAGTGAGCGAAAAGGGCAGCGTACTCCCGAGGCGCAATTCGGGCCGTCCTCCCGAGACGGGACTCGGGCGTTACACCATACCCAGTTCTTTGAGCCGGTTGGGCAGGTATACCTCGGTTACAAAATCAAGGCCTTTGCCTGCAAAAGCCTGCTGTTCGGCCTTTTTTCCTATATCGAGCTGGAGCTGGATTTGCTCTTTCCAGTATTCGGATTCGAAACGCGGGTCGGAAAGTTCGCTCCGCAGTGCATGTATATCCTGTTCTGTAAGCTTGTCGGTCGAGAGTTCGTATTCGACTATATCCGAGGGCTGGAGGCCGAGGAATTTGGCTGCGGGTGTTGCCATGAATTCCGAGAGATGAGCACTTTTTATGGCCCCGTAGGCAACCGAGGCATAGATCCTGTAGGACCAGGGGTCACCGTCCGTAAAAACGGCTACAGGAATACCTAACTCCTCGTTCATACGCTTGATGATCCTGCGGGTTGACCGTGCAGGCTGGCCTTTAAGGTGGACAAGGATCGCATTGTGGGCTTCGTCAAATCCGTTTTCCATCAAACGTGCATACATACCGCCGGTTTCTATGGCAATGATCATGCTTGCATCATGGGCTTTGAATTCGATATTTTCCACATTGAAGGGGATCTGGTATCCTCCTTCTCCCACATCCTTCTGGCAGTGGATATTCCGCTCTCCCCGTTTTGTCTGTTCTGAAATTTCAACAGGGCCGAACATGGTAGCTCCATCTTCTTCAGGACGCATATGGAAAAACTCCCTCTGAAGGGCGGTAAGGAGCTCAAGGTCTTCGATCAGGCGGTCGCTTTCAGCCTGTTCTTTGAACTTTGCAGCTTCCCAGCCTTCCGAGATGTAGTAAAGCTCTCGAAGCGTTGAGCCGCGGTTATGGGCCAGATGCTCGTTTATAAGGAAGTCTGTCGCATAAGTGGTCTTCAGGAGCTGGAATGCCCCTTTTACGGTCTTTGCACTCCTTTCGCTTTCCCTATCCCCGTAGACCCAGACATCGCTCTCATCGGAATATTCTATGTTTGCTTTTGTTCGGCTTGGAAGGCTGACGCTTGGAACAACCTCATTTTCGAACTGGTTGTAAATCTTCTCTGCAAGCTCAAGCAGCTTTTCCCTTGCCAGGGCGTCTCCCTCAATTGTTTTGCTATTTGTCTTTCTGGCCATTTTATGCCCCCTTAAAGGCTTTTGCCCCGGTTACAAGCTCTTCCTCAAGCCCCTCTACAATAAGGTCCGGAAACTTTCCGAGTTCTTTGTCGGTTGCGGATTCTATCCTGTAGCTGAGCACCTTTGAAGAGCCGACTGCTGCGGAGATATCCCATACGTAATCGTAATCATTGCCCAGAGTCACAACCTTTGGCTCGGGCTTTGCCCTGCTGATTGCCCAGGGCAGCATCTCATGAACCCTGAAAGCGTATGCCGAGGTTCCGAAATTCTTGACCTTTATTGCAATATCCGCAGTCCCATCCTCATTTCTTTTCACTTTCCGGTGTACGAGCAGGTTTCCCATAATCTTTGCAACAACAGGGTTGATGTCAGGGACATCTTTCTCCAGAATATTTGCAACCTTTGCAGCCATTTTAGGGAGCACCTTTGTAATGATAATTTCTTTTTCCCGGCGTTTCTTGAGGTTGCTCTGCTTGCTCAGATAATGCTTGAGCTTCCTTGCGACATCTTTGATTGCAAGGTCCACCTCGTCTTTGATTACGGGAATATCGGCAATCGCATCCTTTGATTCCGAGGTAAAGGGCACATTGATAGAAGCGACATGGATAAGGAGGATAGCCGGGCCTGCAGGAATTCCCCCACCTGGCTGGTTTAAGCCATACTGCTTCCATTTGATGTCTTCTACCGCATGTGTGGTCACGCAGCCTCCCTGCTGGTAAAGCAAAGGCACACGGTTAGCGAAACGCATTATGCTGATTTTGTCCTCTTTTGAGAGGTTTCCCCCGTAGGCGAGCCCCACTTCCACTACAAAGGGGTTTCCGGAATATACGGCAGGTTTTCGCGTGCTTGTGGCAATAAAATCCACGTTCGTTTCTTTTTCAAGCCCCCTGTAGATCAGCTCTTCCCCAATTGGGGAAAGGCAGTCTGTGGGAGGAGCCATGATCTTTACCTTTTCAAAAGCCTCGATTAGCTTTCTTGCTTCATGGCGGCCCAGGGCTTTCGGGTCAATTTCGGGGTCAAGCCCCGCAGCTTTGCAGATTTCCTCAGCAGTTAACAGGCCTATTTTGCAGAAAGAGTAACGGAGGAACGGGGCAAGCTTCTGGCGCTCGGTGTAATGGAGCATCTTCATAAGAGTGCCAAGTTCTATGCCTTCAGGATGGGGCAGAATTTCTTCTGCTGGCTCAGGTATCTTATCCGTGGCCCTTTCAAAGACTTCCTCATTGCCGTCAGGATCTATGAGGGTAATTCTTGCATGGGGATTCACAATTGCTGTAGCTTTGAGGTATTCGTAAATGGACTGCCTTCTTCCTTTTACGTAGGCAGCCTTCATCTCCAGTTCGATCTGAGTCCCGTGCGGGCGGAACCAGTCCTTGATCTCGTCTTTCAGGATATCGGGCTCATTCGTGCTGGTATTGATCATAAGCTCGTAATAATGGGCAGGGGTACTGGAGCCGGTTTTGGAGAGAATTTTCGTATGCCTGCCCGCAGTCATCTGGGCATAAAGTACGGCTGCGGAAATCCCTATTCCCTGCTGTCCCCGGCTTTGCTTGAGGGCATGGAATCTGGAACCATAGAGAAGCTTTGCAAAGACTTTCGGAATTTGCTCTTTTACAATTCCGGGCCCGTTATCTTCTACGATCACAGTTACATAATCCTGCCCGGTTCTTTCGATCTGGACAAGAATGTCAGGCAGAATGCCTGCTTCTTCGCAGGCATCCAGGGCATTGTCAACAGCTTCTTTTACGGTTGTTATAAGGCTTCGAGGAGCCGAGTCAAAACCCAGGATCTGCCTGTTTTTTTCAAAAAATTCTGCGACACTTATTGATTTTTGGTTTTTGGCAAGTTCTTCTGCAATGGTGAATTCCATGAAATTTTACCTCTGGGTGAGAAATCAGTATAACGTTTATTTCAATCTAATTTTCCTTTGAATCTAATTTTTCTTTGAATCTAATTTTTCTTTGAATCTAATTTTTC
>CAZSVY010000072.1:0-5715 GCA_964610495.1 uncultured Methanosarcinales archaeon | reverse complement strand
AATTGGCGCAACCAATCGCCCTGATGTCATCGATCCTGCACTTATCCGGCCAGGGCGTTTTGATGAGCTGATCTCGTTCCGATCCCTGATGAGGGAGCTCGCAGGGAAATTTTCAAAGTCCATACCGGAAGAATGGCGCTTGCAGAGGATGTCGATATTGAAAAGCTCGTTTCCATGACCGATCAGTATACAGGTGCAGACATTGGAGCTGTGTGCAAGAAGGCAGGAAGGCTTGCCCTGCGTGAGGATCTTCATGCAAAAAATGTCAAGCAGAGGCACTTCCTTAAAGCAATTGCAGAAACCGGCCCTTCAGTTACTCCAGATACGATGAAATATTACGAAGCTATAAAAGGCGAGCTCAGGACAAGGAAATCCAAAGAAATAGAGAACCCCTCTTACATCTGAGTAAGAACGGCAAGAACGCAGGTTTATCTTCCTCTTATTTTTTCTATTTATTTCTTAATTTACCTTTTCCTTTTTGTTTATTAACTTAGTTTTCCTGTTTATTTATTTACTTAGTCTTACCTGTATAATCATTAACTTATTTTACCTGTGTACTTATTTACTTATTTTTCCTTTTTTATTTATTAGTTCAGCTTTTTGTTTATTTACTAGCTTATTCTTCTTACAATCTCCGTAATTTTTTAAATACTGTTTTTGTATTAACTAAACTTTAAAGTCGACCGGTTTTTAAATTTCCCTCTTTTTTACCCGGCTATATTGTAGAGTTTTTCCGAGAACGATTCTCTGAATTAAGTATTCATTTATATTTAAACTTCACAAATTATGTTAACCAATGATATTAAATATCATAATTACTATCGGTAATATATATGCAGCTTCCAACACCCGAAGATCTTAAAAAAAGAAGAAATGAACTCGGGCTTACCCAGAGCGACCTGGCTAAAAGGGCAGGAGTAAGCCAGCCCCTTATAGCTCGTATTGAATCGGGAGATGTGGACCCCAGGCTTTCAACTGTCAGGAAAATCCTTGATGCTTTTGAGGAAGTTGAGAAGGAACAGCAGATTATTATAAGAGATCTGATGCATTCCCCTGTGATTCATGTTTCTCCAGATGATTCCGTGGAAGAAGTAGTAAACCTTATGCATACTCATGGTTTCTCACAGGTTCCTGTGCTTGATGGGGGCATCCCGGTTGGAAGTGTTTCGGAAGACATGATCGTAAAATTGATGGCCGAAAGTAAGAAAAAATCAATTTCCCAGTTGAAAGTTTCCGAGATAATGGGGGAGTCCTTCCCAGCAGTATCTCCAGGTATTTCTATCTCAGTCGTCTCACATATACTGGAAGGAAATCCTGCCGTGCTGGTAGTAGAAAAAGGAACAGTTGTCGGCGTCGTAACAAAACACGACGTGATGAGGCTCCTCCAGGGTCAATAATCGGAATCCGTTCTCCTGACAGGGCGGTATCTGGGCCAGGCATGGAAAGCACATCAATTATATACTAGAATTCAATTAAACCTGAACTCTAAATGGAATTTAAAGCTTAACCTCTCCAGGTAAGTTAACTTAATAAGTCCTGTTGAGAAATCCCAGCATATAGCATATAGATACTGCAGGGCCTTTCAGGCACACCGTATCACAATAATATAACTCTGAATTCTTTAAGACCTGCAGAATTTTAAAACTACAGAATTAATGCAAATCTGTTTAAATAAATAAAAAACGAAAATCGATTAAATCTTTGAAAATGTGGAGCATAATACATATGGATCTGGAAGATACCCTTCTCATGATGCCTGGTCCCGTACCTGTTGCACCCAGAGTCCTTAGAGCCATGTCAAAACCGATGATCAACCACCGGAGTGCGGAATTTGCCGGAATTTATACCGATTGCAGGGAAATCCTTTCCAGCGTTTTCCAGACAAAGAATGATATCCTCTTACTCAGTGGTTCGGGAACGGCAGGAATGGAAGCTGCTGTCGGGTCTCTGGCTGGAAACGGGGACAAAGTTATTGCCATAGAAAACGGAAAGTTTGGAGAGCGCTTTAAAGATATTGCAGCTCTCTATGCGGAAGTTGTTCCCGTTGTATTCGAATGGGGTCTTCCGATTGACCTTGAAATTGTCAAGGAAAAACTCGAAGAAGGAGCAAAGGCCATAACCCTCGTCCACAACGAGACGTCTGCAGGCATTCTTAACCCGGCCGCAGAAATTGGCAAACTCGCCAAGAAGCACGATGCCCTCTTTATTATGGACGGCGTAACCTCCCTTGGAGGAGACGATGTCAAAGTCGATGAATGGGGAGTTGACATTGCAGTTGTAGGCTCACAGAAGTGCCTTGCAGCCCCTCCTGGACTTTCAGTCGTTTCCGTAAGTGAAAAGGCCTTTGAGGCTATGAAGGGAGTAACAAAAAAGCCCTACTACAACGATCTCCTGGCATATAAAAAGAGCGGGGATAAACCCAGGCCGGAAACACCTTATACTCCTGCAATTCCTCTTTTCTACGCACTTCAGGAAGCTCTTCATATCGTAAAAGAGGAAGGAATGGAGGCAAGAATTAAGAGGCACAGGACCCTTTCCGAAGCCGTAAGAGCGGCAGTTGCCGAACTGAACATTGAGATGTTCCCCCAGCTTAACGAGTACAGCCATTACTCCAATACTATCTCTGCTATGAAAGCTCCAGCAGGCATTGATGGGGAGGACATAAAGAACGATATGAAGAAGCGAGGCGTAATTATTGCAGGCGGCCAGGAACGTCTTAAAAGCAAGATTTTCAGAATAGGATGCATGGGAAATGTCACCGCAAGGGATGTACTCTCAACCATCCAGCAGCTGGAAATCGTACTGAGTAAACGTGGTTACATTGACAGCCTGGGGGCAGGTACAGAAGCTGCAACCGGGGTTATTGACAGGGCCTGAACAGGATAAAATCATAAATTTACCGGATAAAACCATAAATCTACCAGACCTTTTCAGGAAAACCCGGAAAAAAATTTTAATCTTAAAATTCCGATCGGATTCACATGCCCACAATAGGAATTGCAGATACCACATTCGCACGCTATAATATGGGGCGTGCGGCAATTGACGAGATACAGAAAAATATATCTGTGAAAATTAAGAGAGTGACCGTGCCCGGGATAAAGGACCTTCCGGTCGCAGCCAAGAAACTTATCGAAGAAGATGGGTGCGATATCGTTATGGCTCTTGGCATGCCCGGAGCTAAGGAACAGGATAAAATATGTGCTCATGAAGCTTCTCAGGGCCTTATTATGGCCCAGCTCATGACCAATACCCATATTATCGAGGTCTTTGTCCATGAAAATGAGGGACAGGATGAGAAGGAACTTGCTTTCCTTATGGATAGAAGGACCCGTGAGCACGCCTTAAACGTGATAAAACTGCTCTTCAAGCCTGAAAAGCTAATTCGAGAGGCCGGTACCGGTCAGAGGCAGGGCTTTGAAGATGCAGGCCCATTGAGAATGTGAAGCAATTTAAGTAAAAACAAAGACTGGAGACCTTATTAGATGACTATCAGCCTAGGATTTGTTGTAGCTGAATTTAACAGGGATCTGACCTATCAGATGGAACTGCTAGGAAGAGAACACGCGGAGTTCCTGGGGGCAACCGTTAAAGAAACCATTCTTGTTCCAGGGGTCTTTGACATGCCCCTTGCAATCAAGAAGCTTTGCCAGAGGGATGACATCGATGCCGTGGTTACTATAGGATCTGTAATTGAAGGTGAGACTGATCATGACCAGGTGGTTATGCAGCATGCTGCACGGAAGATCATGGATCTTTCTCTTGAGTTCAATAAGCCTGTAACTCTCGGAATTCCTGGCCCAGGCATGACTCGCATGGCGGCTCATGAACGTGTGGACTATGCAAAACGTGCAGTTGAAGCTGCAGTAAAGCTGGTGCGGCGGCTGTGACTTTCTATCATCTCTTAAATAAGCTACCAAAATGTAACAAACCAGGACCATCCCTATGACATCCGCAAGGCTCAAGCGTGTAGAAGAATCCGCAACGATAAGGATCTCCAACATTGCAACCAGAATGATTAAAGAGGGTACAGACGTCATCAATTTCAGCCTTGGTGAACCTGATTTCAATACCCCGAAAAATATCTGCGATGCTGCGGCAAAGGCCATGTATGAGGGAAAAACCCACTATGCCCCGTCTGGAGGTATCCCGGAACTAAGGGCAGCCATTGCCGAAAAACTGAGGACGGAAAATAACCTCGATGTAACCGAGACAGGCGTGCTTGTCACCCCCGGCGCAAAACAGGGAATTTTTGAGATAATGATGGGTGTCCTTGATGATGGGGACCAGGCTCTTCTGTTTGACCCTGCATGGGTAACTTATGACGCATGCATACGTTTTGCAGGGGCGGAAACGATCTGGGTTCCAACAGTCCCTGAAAAAGGTTTCATTCCTGACAATTTTGCAGATTACATAACTGATAAAACCAAGCTCATTGTTGTAAATAGTCCGGGAAACCCAACAGGTGGGGTCTTCGGAAAAAAGACTTTGCAATGCATTGCCGATCTTGCAATTGACCACGACCTAACAGTGGTCTCAGATGAAATTTACGAGAAAATTATCTATGATAGAGAGCATATCAGCATTGGCAGCTTTGATGGAATGCAGGAGAGAACCATCACCGTAAATGGCTTTTCCAAGGCATACGCCATGACAGGCTGGAGACTTGGCTACCTGACTGCTCCTCCTGAAATTCTAAAACTTCTACTTAAGATTCAGTCTCATTCAGTAAGCAGTGCAACTACATTTGTTCAGTACGGTGGGCTTGAGGCCCTTCAGGGCCCTCAGGACAGTGTTAAAGCAATGGTTGACCGTTTCAAGGTACGGCGCGATGTCCTTATCGACGGCCTGAACAAAATGGGCCTTGAATGCAAAAAGCCCGATGGAGCTTTCTATGCTTTTGCTAATGTCAGCGAGTATGGAAATGGGACCGAAGTTGCAGAAAGGCTTTTGAAAGAAGCTCAGGTGGCAGTTACACCTGGAATCGCTTTTGGCTCGTCTGGCGAAAATTTTATCAGGATTTCCTATGCAACATCAATTGACCGAATCAGGGAAGCTCTTGAAAGACTTGAAAAGGTATTCTCATAAATTAAACACAGTAACTTATCTTCCTGAAAAGAGGCATAATAAGAATAACAGGTACTGATCGAATCGGGTAACGGTAGGGGTAGATTTACCCATACCGTTTAAGCACCTCTTTTATGATTGCACCTGTACTGCAAAGTGGACATTCCTTTGAAAGTGGAATCCTGACCACATTTGCGGGAAGCCCTCTTTTAGTAAGTTCTTTTTCCAGAAACTCGCTGTCAAAGCGCTGGTCGTAACCCAGAGCAACGATATCCGGCCTGATCTGCTTCAGGGGTTCAAACATATCTTTTTCGCTGCCAAGGAGCGCTTTATCAACCATCCCGAGCGCATCTACCATCTCCAGCCGCTGTTCCTCGGGCACAATTGGTTTTGGCTTGTGAATCACATTCGAATCTCTCGCAACAATGACGAAAAGCTCATCTCCCAGAGCTCGTGCCTGGGCCAGAAAATAAATATGTCCGGGGTGGAGAAGGTCAAAAGTCCCGGTAGCAAGTATACGTGTCAACAGATCACCTGGCCTCGGGTATATCCTGTAAGCATAAGAAACTTACTGAAAACAAGCCTTTTCAAAAAAGGCTTGATCGCAAACCTTTTCAAAAAAGGTTTGATCGAAAACGGCGAACGCCT
>CAZSVY010000071.1:0-9273 GCA_964610495.1 uncultured Methanosarcinales archaeon | reverse complement strand
ATTTAATCTAATTTAATCTGAATTATATATTTCTCGGCTTTATAGAAATATCTTTTCAGGCCAGTACAGCAAAGTCTATAGTCCTTCTGCCAGAACTGATTAAAGTGAACACTTAAAACACTTAAGACAAATGAGAATATTCGTCCTCAATATTCCAAGGGCACTGAAAATAAAAGTAACACGTTAATACTTTCACCCAACTTCCTCAAACCTTTTTTACATGTTTTATCCTATCTCAGGGTAATGCCTGCCTCCAGTTCGAAAATAAATGCTCCAGAAAGGCGATTTACCTTCCACGCGGATATGGACAGTTTCTTTGCGTCAGTTGAGGTCAGGGAAAAGCCGGAACTGAAAGGGCTGCCCGTAGTTGTGGGCTCTGACCCGAAAGGAGGTTCGGGAAGGGGAGTTGTAAGCACCTGCTCGTACGAGGCGCGAAAATACGGGATTCATTCCGCAATGCCGATCTCACAGGCTTACAGGCTCTGTCCGGATGCGGTCTTTTTGCCTGTGAACATGAAACTGTATGCAGGCGTTTCGGCAAAAGTAATGGAACTTTTGAAGGGATTTGCAGACAGGTTCCAGCAGGTCAGCGTGGATGAAGCCTATCTTGTGCCAGGGCCCGAGGTCAGGAACTTTGAAGAGGCGGCCCTTTACGCCCTCAGGATTAAGGATGAAGTACAGAAGCAGGAAGGAATCACCTGTTCGGTAGGGGTTGGGCCGAACAAGCTTATTGCAAAAATTGCGTCAGGCTTTCAGAAGCCTGACGGGCTTACCGTGGTCAGGCCCGGAGATGTAAGGGAGTTTCTTTTTCCGCTGCCTGTCTCAAAAATTCCCGGAATAGGGGAAAAAACGGCTGACACCCTGAAATCAATGGGAATTACCAGGGTAGAAGAACTTGCAAACTGCGATGTACAGCTGCTTTCTGAAAAGTTCGGGAAAATGGGGCTTCGCATGAAGCAGCTAGCAAACGGGCTCGACTTTGGGGAAGTTCGGGAAAACGAAAGTGTAAAATCCATCAGCAGGCACGGAACCTTTGCTGAGGATACGAATGACCCTGTAAAGATCACCGGGTCTCTGGATCTGCTTGTGGAAAGCGTGCACAATTCCCTCCTGAAACACCGTTTCCTTTTCAAAACCATAACCCTTACCGTGCGCTTTGAAGATTTTTCCACCTATACCCGCTCAAAAACCATCCCGATCTGGACTTCAGACCTTTTTGTAATCAAAAGAACAGCCATCCAGCTTCTTTCGGAATTCATAGGAACCCAAAAGCTCAGACTTGTAGGCATAGGAGTCACAAAACTCCGCGAAAGGGACGAAAAACAAACCCTGATCACAGACTTTTAACCAAGCCTTTTCAAAAAAGGTTTGATCGCAAGCCTTTTCAGAAAAGGCTTGAGCGAAAACGACGTAACGGCGTGATCAACCGGCGCAACGCAAGCCTTTTCAAAAAAGGCTTGAGCGCAAACCTTTTCAAAAAAGGTTTGATCGAAAACGGCGAGCGCCTGTGATTGAGATAGCTGATAATCCCCAGGCCCTATCCGGCGTGATCAACCGGCGCAACGGTTGTGGCTCAACGCAAGCCTTTTCAAAAAAGGCTTGAGCGAAAACGACGTAATGCTTGTGGTTGAGAAATACTTCAATCCCCAGACCCTATCCGGCGTGATCAACCGGCGCAACGCAAACCTTTTCAAAAAAGGTTTGATCGAAAACGGCGAGAACCTGTGATTGAAGAATACTTATAATCCCCAGGCCCTATCCGGCGTGATCAACCGGCGCAACGGTTGTGGCTCAACACTTGGGGGGTCAGGATAATATATTTTATAATAGAATATCCAATTTAGATCCAATGAAAAAAGCTGTAAAGATGGCTCTGGCCCTTCTCATAATTGCAGTCCTGACTGTAGTCATTGTTTACGCCACACTCCCATTTCTGAACTATATTTTCGGAGGCCTTATTCTTTTCACCATATTCCGTTCTCTTTATCATTTTCTCGTAAGAAGAGCCAGGCTTCGGAAGCAAATCGCAGCTGTACTTGTGATAATAATTTCTATCTTTGTTGTACTGATACCATTTTATTTCCTTTTAAGCGTAATTGTCAGCGAAATCCAGCAGCTTTTACTTAATCAGGCATCCATTATAGCATCTATTGAGTCTGGAGCTGTCTTTTTAACTGATCTTCTCTCAAGGCTGAATATTCCTGCAGACATATTCCAGACCAAAATCGAAGAAAGAGCAATGGAACTTGCCTCACAGGCCGTTAATTACACGAGCCTGTTCATTCTGGGCTCAATCCAGAGCCTGAGCCACCAGTCCATTGGTCTATTGATAATGTACTTCCTGCTCTATTACCTCTTTACCGGCGAAAACTCGGACTTTATGCGAAAGATTTCTGTTGCAGTCCCCTTCAATGAAGAAAACACAGCCACTCTTCTGGACGAATTCCGAAGAATTGTCCGGGCGACTCTTATAGCCAGCGGGGCAGTCGCTTTTGTTCAGGGTGGAATCCTGACCATTGTATTTCTCATATTTAGTATACAGGGAGCTTTCCTATGGGGCTCCATTGCAGCTATTCTGTCCTTTTTGCCTCTTGTCGGAGCACCTTTTGTCTGGGTTCCTGCAATCATTGTTCAGCTCTTCCAGGCGGATTATACTGCAGCGATCGCTATACTTGCAGCCGGGCTTTTTATAAGTGTGCTTGACAACTTCCTGAGGCCCATTATCCAGAAAAGGGTTGGAGAAATCCATCCTTTTCTATCCCTGCTCGGGATTGTTATAGGGGTATCCCTCTTCGGATTGCTAGGAATCGTTATAGGCCCCCTTTTGCTCTCCTACTTCATTCTGACCGTACAGATGTTTTCCAGAGAGTATCTTTCTGGAAGGGAGTAAAAATGTGCAGATCGAAATACTCGGATGCGAGTCTTTTGGGGCAAGATCCCTTGCCTGTTTTGTGAAAACGGATGAGAGGACGATTCTGATCGATCCAGGGGTTGCACTTGCACGCTTACGTTCGGGCCGGCTTCCCCACCCGGTAGAAGTTGCCGCTGCTTTCAGGATAAGAGAAAAAGTTCTTTCTGCCTTTGGAAAGGCTACAGATGTTGTTATCAGCCACTTCCACGGGGATCACATGCCAATGAAGGCTGAAGACCCGTACCAGCTGCCAATGGAAGCCCTCCCTTCCCCTGAAGGGATAAATTTCTGGTGTAAAGGCCCGGAAAAAATCTCCAGTCTCTCTTCAAAGCGGAGGCATGAGCTCTCGGATTTCCTGGGTTTTCCTCTTCCGGCTTCGGAAGGCAGGAAATCTGGCAGCATGGAATTTTCGTCTCCTGCTCCGCATGGGGTCAGGGAAAAGGGCTTTGGAACTGTGATGATGACCCGAATCTGCGAGGGAGATGAGATTTTTGTCCACGGCTCGGATATCCAGCTTCTGGATAGGGAAGCCGTCCTTAAAGTGCTTGCCTGGGAACCCACGATTGTTTTTGCCTCAGGGCCTCCCCTTTATCTTTCACACCGCGTTCCCGAAGCCGGAAAAGAAGCCTCTGAAAATGCTCTCCTTCTGGCCAGGCATGTGGACACCCTGATTCTGGATCATCACCTGCTCAGATCTTTTGAAGGATACAGCTGGTTAAAAGAGCTGGCCGGAAAGGTTGAAAACCGGGTTCTCTGTGCTGCAGAGTTTATGGGAAAAACGCCCGAACTTCTTGAGGCTCAGAGGAAAACCCTTTATGAAAAAATGCCCGTACCTTCAGGCTGGCATGAAGCCTATGCAGAGGGTAAAGCAGGTTTTGGGGAATATCTCTGACAGGCAGGCTTTTGAATCCCGCACTTTATTTTGTCAGGGCGCCTGGGTGTAATTGTCTATCTTATCGATCTGTTCGGAGCGCTGTTCATAATAATCATAGAGTTCTTTTCCCCAGGCCCGAGCGTCTGGCTCAAAACATATCACATACTTCCGTTCAAAGACCGTATTTTTCGGGAAAAGGGCCATTGCCATGAAGTTATCCGCTGCAACAATCGCAGGAATCTTTTCACAGTCCGTACAGACAAAAAGTTTAGCATTTTCTCTTTTAAGATATTGCTCGGTCTGTTCCCTGTAATCTTCAACCCACCTTTTCAGGACAGACTCGGGGAGAACGAGGGATATAGGTATTCCTTTTTCGGCAATTTCCAGGTAAAAAGAAGGAAAAAGAGGATGGAAATACGGAACTGCAGCCTCCAGCTTTTTCGCTATCCGAACGTTTTTGACGTATTCCGGGATCATCTCAAACATATGGTCTATCTGGGGTTCGATTGTAGTGCAGTGCCCAAGCTCGTAAATTCTTCGAAGGAGAAAAGTTGGAATTTCACTCATTTCCCGGTCTGCCCAGTAATCCGCATTTTCTTCGAGGACAGAAAGCGTATCCACAAGTGGCTTCATTTTCTCAGCCACAACTCTACCTATTTCGCTCAGTTTGTAGAGGTTTTTTTCTTGGACTACCAGGTGCTGTTCTTTAAGCTTTTTTACCTGCGGCTGGACTGCGGTTGCACTGGCACTGAGGGCTTTTTTTATTGTTTCGATATCTTTTGGCCCTTCAAGCAAAAGCAGCAGGACATTCTTTCTTTTTTCTGAGAGAAGGATGAGATCGAGTAGATTGTTTTCCATATCATGCACCTTGACCGGCTGCCCGCAGGCTTGTAATGTATCGAAGTTCCACAATTCCAGGGAAGATCCGCAATAAAGGAAGATTCATATCAGAAACTGAAGTATACCCATGTATTATTATAAAAAACTTGAAAATTAATAGTTAATATATTTTTCTCTGCAATTTATAAATACCGTGCATTTCATCCAGTTGTTTTCCCCCATAAGTATTTTTTCCCTGGGGAAATCTCAGTTTAGAAACTCAATTTCAAAATGCATATTTCGTTTAATCAGTTATATACCCGCCATTGCCTCAAATACTCCAATTAATTTCCCTGAATTGCTTTCCCTTCTTGAGATTCTAGATAATCTTTAATGAGTCCACCGGATCTTTTATAATCGTCAGCATTTAAGATCTTTTTAATAACCTGTATCGACTCGTTCATTTTATTATTCTCTGCGGTTTCATTTGTTTCATTTACTTCCATTATTGTCTTACTTGCTTCTGTGTCATTCAAAAATGCTATGTTTATCTCGTTTTCACTTTTATTTATCTCATTCTACACACTTTTATCTTCCAGAGTTACATTTCCCGCAGTTTCGTTTTTTAGAATCTCATAACAGTCCTGGAATTCTATTTCTGCGAAAAATAAAATTAATTCTGGAGTAAGCGCTTCTATTTCTCACTGAACAAGCCCCAAATGCATGAAAAGGAGAAAAAATAAATACAATTATGGAGAAAGCAGCTTTCCTGAAGCCTACATTTTTTTATCATGGAGTTGAATCATTGATAAAATTAAACAAAGGAAATGAGTGCTTTTCTCCGGGTTCAGTAGATCCGATAGTATTCCTGCTTTACAAAAATCGAATAAACTTCAAAGCTTCGACTAGCATATCCAGGTCATCTTTGCGTCAAAAGCTCATTCACAATGTTATTTTGCTGGTTACTCTCACCAGACCTGACAGCTCTATTGATAAGGACCTGCTGTTTTCCTGATCGCTTAAACGAGAGCCAGAAAGCTTCGCCTCCCTGGTAACTGGCCCCGAAAACGGTTCGCCTACTCTTTCAAACCCCTTATAGGCGAACCATTTTCGGGATGTAACCCTCTTTAGTTTTCTGGTGAACAATTTGTTCTTATACCCTTTTTCATACCTTTTTCATACCTTTTCCATATCTTTCCGTATTACCCAGCATGCTTTGTTTCCGGCTTAACACTCAAGGCATTTCGGAGGGGCTGCAGATTCAACAGTTCCAATAAAACCTGCAAGTACTTCTTAATACTCTCAAACATAAATAATTATTTGTTAAAGAAGTAATAAAGCTAACAGAAGGTGTAGGATTTGTAATATATGTCTTAAGATAGCGATTTTTAAAAACCCTGTTTATTTTACTGAGAAAAAATATTTATTAGCTTGCACTCCCAATTGGGATTGATGTATAAATATAATTCAAGAATAACTGAACTTATTTAAACCCCGACCCTAGGATAATCTGAAAAAGCAATTTCAGATCGTTTCAGATCTTTTCAGGCCTTTTCAGGCCGTTTAAGAAGGATCCGGTTTGCTTCTATCGGCCCAGGTCGGTTTCGGTTGGTTCCAATCGGTCTCAGCCAGTTTTAACAGGTTCAGTCGTTTCAGTCGAGCTCAAACTTAGAGCTTCCCGTCAGCTTTGCCCTTAATCTTTCGGATTTCGGTCCCCAGGCTTCAAGATCTTTTAACCTCTCGGGTCACGTCCTCTATAATGCCCTGGAAATGAGTAACTTCTCCTTCCTCATTGCGCTGGATAAAGGTTTTTTCCTCAACCCAGCGGACTTCAGCGGTTTGAGTAAGGATCCGGTACTGGCGGTTGAACTCCTTTCCTCCCTCTTCACAGTTCTCCTCAAGTTCAAGTTCGACAAGAAGCAGGTCTTCGGGATGGATAATTTTCCCGTAAAGAACTCTTCCGGAAATAAAGTCCTCGGGAGCATACCCGAACTGCCTGACATTCTCAGATACATACAGGGTGGGCCAGTATTTTTCAGCTTTCCAGAGAAATACTACCACAGGACTGTTATTAATTACGGTTTCGAGGGCTTTCTGCCGTTCAAGCAGGGCTTTTTGCTTTTCCATCAGGGCTTTCTGGCTTTCAAGCGCGTCCCTCAGCGCCTTTTCGTTTTTAATCTCCTGCGTAATATCCCTGACTATTCCCTGGAAATTGGCTACATTTCCTCTCTCATCACGCTGGATAAAGGTTTTTTCCTCAACCCAGCGGATTTCCCCCTTTCCGGTAAGAACCCTGTACCGCTGTACGAAGCTGTCTTTTCCAGTCTCGCAGCATTGTGTAAGTTCCTTTCTAACCCTGTCTATATCCTCGGAATGGACAATATCTGCATACATTATCCTGCCTGTAAGGAAATCTTCTGCGCTGTACTCAAGCTGGGTTACATTTTCGGAAACGTATTTTGCAGGCCAGTTCTCGTCCGGAGTCCAGAGAAAAGCCATAACAGGGCTGTTATTAATTACGGTTTCCAGAATTTCCTGCCTTTCCAGTGCTTCACCAAGAATCAGTTCGTCGCTTTCAGCTAGTTGATTGAATCCCATAGCTATTACCTCTCCAAAAACCCTTCCGAATCCGGAGTCCTTTAACCGCCTCAGGTAAAATGCACTTCTGAAATCCTTAAGTAATATATAATATATTTTGACATCTTATAAATCATGGCTTTCTGTGCACAGGAGGAATATTCTGGGTTCCAGGCTCGCAGCGGGAAATAAAGAAGATTTCGAGAAAAGTGAAAAGTCCGGGGAGAAAGCATCCGATATTATACAGCAGGTCAGGGAAGAATATGGGAGATATTTCGGGATCTGCGGCTCGTACCATCACCTTAAAGCCTGCATCTGCAAAAGCTGTCCTTCCTATTCCGGCGGTGCAGGGATGTTCTGCTCGCGGAGCAAATCTCCGGGACAGGGTAAAAAACAGGGCTGCCTCTGTGAAACCTGTGAACTTTTCAGGAAATTCCGGCTTGAAGGAGAATACTTCTGTCTGGAGGCCGAAAAATCGGAGTCTTCCGGAGAAAAGTCTGAGTTTTCTTTGAAAAATTGCAGAAAAGCTTCTGAGCGCAAGGGGAAGACAGGGTTTTGTGTAGTGGAAAAATCAGATGTAAATAAATACATAAATAAATACATAAATAAATAAATAAATAAATAAATAAATAAATAAATAAATAAATAAATAAATAGCTAAATAAATAAACTTGAGGCCACCGAAACTTAAATAACCTGAGATTTTCTCCTGAAGTTTTAATTAAGGCAATTGAGGCTCTCTTTTTATTAATCGGATCTGAGATTTTTTATTTATTTTATCCGGAGTTTTTTTGATTGAACCTGAAATTTTAACTATATTAAAATCCCATTGAAAATTTTAATATGCTCAAAAAAACTCATAGCTTGAGCCCTGTCCATTAAGCCGGTCAGAACTAACTGGCTTTTCAAACGCATATGCTGCATTCCAGTTCCCACCGTTTTTGAAAAAACTCTACGGGTTGGGCTAAATAATTCAGGACCTATAAAAATATATCCGATAGGAATTCCAGATTCAGTTTTTCTCTTCAGGCGCTGAAGAGAGTTTCTGACATTTATCGAGGTATAAAAATGGCAACCAAAGAGGAACTTATTCAGGAGCTTTCTGATGCAGTAGTCTCCTGTAAGAAAGATGCAGTACTCGCTGCTGTCGAGAAAGCAAGAGATGTCATGGAACCTGCTGAGATTATTGACAAAGGGCTTTCCGCAGGCATGAACCAGGTAGGAGTTCTTTTTGAGAGAGGGAAACTTTTCCTTCCGCACGTGATGATAGCTGCCGATGCAATGACAGCAGGAGTTAAACTGCTCGAAGCTGAGCTCCCGGCAGGGGCTGAGAGCCGAAAACTTGGGGTTATAGTAAACGGTACTGTAGAAGGCGACGTTCACGATATAGGCAAATCCATTGTTTCAACCATGCTCCAGTCTGCCGGTTTTGAAGTATATGATATCGGGCGTGATGTCCCGGTCAGGAATTTTGTAGAGAAGGCAAAAGAAGTCAATGCCAATATGATTGGCCTCTCAGCTCTTATGACCACCACTCTCCAGGGCCAGAGGGACGTTATTGAACTTCTCAAGGAAGAAGGCCTGAGAGACAGGGTAAAAGTTATGGTTGGCGGAGCTCCTGCAACCCAGGCCTGGGCTGACAAGATCGGTGCAGACTGCTATGCTGAAAATGCCAGCGAAGCTGTCGCAAAAGCAAAAGAACTGCTCCTCTGAGCCTCAATTATCAATTAATTGAATCGATCCAAATTATTTCAGTCAAATTGGTTCAGCCAAACTGACTCAGTCTAAACTTAATCTGTCTGATAGATGGAGGGTAAAAAATGGCAACCGAATATGCTTTGCGCATGGGAGACGGGAAACGCGTCTTCCTCACAAAAGAGAAGATCATAGAGGAGCTTGAGGCCGGTGTTGCAAATGCCGCTGACCTTGGTGAGATTCCTGACCTTAGTGCTGATGAAGTTGACAAGCTTGCAGAAATCCTTATGATGCCCGGCAAGGCTGTCAGTGTCGAGCACGGCATGGAAATTCCCGTAACACACGATATCGGCACTATAAGGCTTGACGGCGACCAGGGCAACAGTGGCGTTGGGAT
>CAZSVY010000070.1:0-4438 GCA_964610495.1 uncultured Methanosarcinales archaeon | reverse complement strand
GTTGGGCCGCAAGCGTTGCGCCGCTTGACCACGCCGTTACGCCGTTTTCGATCAAACCTTTTCTGAAAAGGTTTGCGTTGCGCCGCTTGACCACGCCGTTACGCCGTTTTCGATCAAACCTTTTCTGAAAAGGTTTGCGTTGCGCCGCTTGACCACGCTGCTTATCGGGGTTTTCGATCAAACCTTTTTTGAAAAGGTTTGCGTTGCGCCGCTTGACCACGCCGTTAAGCCGTTTTCGATCAAACCTTTTCTGAAAAGGTTTGAGATTAAACTTTTTTGAAAAAGTTTGCCAGACAGGGTTTACCAGTATACCAGATAATTAAATATCTCGTCAATTTCTTCTTTGTATTCTTCAAAAAAGCTGTAGTTCTTTACAAGATAGCCCTCGGCAGGAAGATCTTCAAGGTACCCGTACCAGTAGACAACCATTCCTTCTCCAAAAATCCCTGCATACTCTCGGAACTGTTTCTTCGAATAATGCTCATGTTCAAAGTCGTCCCCGAAAAGGGCTTTGCTTTCAATCCAGTTGATCATGAGGTTGTCTATACATACAGGATTTGCCAGGACAAAATCCGGGGTCTTACCGTCTCCCTTAGCCCGAATCTCTGCCTCGGTGCAATACGGAATTTCCCTATCATCGAGCCATTTCTGGATGACTGCTTCTCCCATCTCGCCTTTCTTACACTGCATCTCGTGGGCGTGAGGGGAAAAGAAGTGATCGGCCTGAAGGGCTTTTTTGACTTCCTTTCTAAGGCGGCGGTTTTCGATTAAATCCGCATTTTTGAAAAGCCAGTTTATACTTTTCTTGGAAATCTCGCAGTTTTTCATAATGAGTGATGCCATAAGGGTCGGAGGAAAGCCTGTATATTCCGCAAGATCAAGAATCGTACGTCCCTGCTTCCATTTTAAGAAAAGTTCATTCTCTCTGGAATAAATCTTTCTGTGTTTGAATCTCGTCTTTTTCACGATTTTCTGGTTGAGAATTGTTGCGAGCACGCCCACAGGTTTGGAATATTCCTCCGAAAGGCGGAAAACATCTTTGAAGTCATGCAGTGAACTGTATATTTTCTGATATGTCTGGCGGTCCATCCTGAATCATCATATCCCTTTTTTGTTTTATTCCCGGGCATGCAAAATGAAAGTTAAGCAGCATGAAAAACGAGAATTTTACGATATCAAAAGTCTTCCTCAGACGTACAATTGATTTCCTCATAATTCCTTCTATGCTCATAGTTTATAATCATAATCAATGCCCTAAAACCAGCAACACCTGGCTTCTAAATGAGTCCGACAAGTTCATTTCAGGAACGCCGGAGTGAAGAAAAAAGCTTTTTCCTTCACGACCAAGAAACCTTTTTCCGGACAAACCTTTTCAAAAAAGGCTTGATCGCAAACTTTTTCAAAAAAAGTTTGATCAAAAACGCAAGCCTTTTCAAAAAAGGCTTGACCGAAAACGACATTGTCGGCGTGATCAACCGGCGCAACGGTTGTGGTTAACTCCAGAACTCCTCATCGTGAGTGTCAGGAAGGTCTATTTCCATCACTTCGTCAAGTTTCTTACGTTTTTCCCTGTTCTCAGGGGGCTTTTTTGCTTTTTCTTCTCTTCCTGACAGGTAAGAGTTATCTTTTTTATCGGCGTCAAAGGCTGCAAAGATTGTCGTATGCTTATCTCTTGAAATGACCTTTTCCGGAGTTCTTGGCTTTTCCTGGATTTTTGGCTGGGTTTTTGCACATATAACCGGATTCTGTTCAGCCTGCTCTTTTTTCAGTCTGGATTCCAGCCGTATGGAGGCTTTTTCAGCATCACTGGCAGTGTACCTTTCTCTCAGCCTTTCATCATGGTTTCTCTCAGGCTTCGGGTCGGGGTTCTTAACAGCTTCTCTATCATGTTTAGGGTCAGGATTTCTTACAGTTGTTTCCTGGAAATCCTGGCTCAGAGTAAAGCTCGCCTCTTTCCTTTCAACAGGTCTTTTTGGAGGGTTTTCTGCGAGCCTGGTGGGGGTCCAGTCTCCTTTTTCAGAGACATTTTTTCTTTTAGAAATGGGCTGCCTGCCTAATTTGCGGAAAGTGTCCTCGGCATAGGTGTCCTTGTTGCGGTCAGCTTTTCCTGATTTAATTTTACTTGTTGTGCTGTAGCCTATAAGGCAGGTGGGTTCTCTCGTTCTCCACTCAAGGCAGAAGAGGTGGCACTCCCGCCCTTTACATGTCTGGCTTTCATCAAGTGGGCAGACTTCTGGAAGGGTCATAATACTAAAGACAGCAGAATATAAAAAATAGTTAACGGTAATAAAAATTAAAGTATTTTAGTCAGAGCTCACTGAGGGCATCTGCAATAAGGGGGGCAACACTCAACCTGCTCTCGGCTCTTTCGAGGGTATCGGTTCCGATTATATCCTTTACGCCCGCATTGAAGAGCCTTAAAGCTGCGTTCCTTGCAAGTACGGGATGTACGCAGGCAATGTAAACGTCTGCTGCTCCCTGGTCTCGGAGCATTCTGATAGATTCGGCCATTGTCCCGCCTGTTGCGATCATATCATCTACAAGGACAACACGCCTGCCTGTTACATCGAGATTCTTTGTCTTGATTACAACCGTATCTCCGCTTAGTCTCGTTTTCTCCAGATGGTCGTAATCGAAGCCGAGGCCTGAAGATACGTGCCTTACAAGTCCTTCTGCTCCGGAATCCGGAGCGATCAGAAGAGGGTCTTCCAGGCCAAGCCCTGCAATATATTCCCCAACCAGTTTAGCTGCGTCAAGGTTGTCCGCAGGGCCGGAGAAATGTTTAAGTACACTTTTTTCGTGGATATTTATTGTAAAAATTCGGTCAGCTCTGATGCAGCGGGCAACTGCACGGGCACTGATCGGTTCCCCTGGCTTGAACTTCTTGTCCTGTCTGGCATATCCCATGTAAGGAATCACGACATTGAGCTCTCTTGCCCCTTCACAGGCATCGATAAGCTGGAGCAGGGAAACAAGGTCCGAATCGGTAGGCGTGCTCTGAATAAGAGTCACACGCTCGTTTTCGGTCTCTTCGGCGACTCGGAGATAAAGTTCCCCGTCAGGGAAACGATTAAATTCGCAAAGCACAGGCTGTGTCCCTAAAACCCGGGCAGTGCGGCTGGCAAGTAATTGTGATGCTGGTCCACCTATGATCTTCAAGATATATACCTCAGTCTGCCGTCTTGATATATCCCATCCTTTAAAAAGCTTATTTTTAATGCGCTTACCCTCAATTTTACCCTTTGAGCTTTTCGAGCACCCTGATATTTCGTATTGAAGTATTGGGATAATTCCCGCTCTCGTCTTTTTCCGCGGATTTCACCATATCCCATATCGTCAGCAGCGCTGCCGAAACCCCTGTCAGGGCTTCCATTTCAACCCCCGTTTTCCCGACAGTCCTGACTTCAACCTCAGCCGAAATCCTTTCTTCTCCGATTTCAAAATCCACATCTATGGCAGTGATCGGGATTTGATGGCACATTGGGATTATCTCCGGGGTTTTTTTGACCGCAAGCACGGCTGCAACCCGCGCAGTTGCAAGCACATTGCCTTTTTCCACATTCCCGGTTCTTATCTTCTCTATAGTCTCCCCGGAAAGTATAATTTCTCCTGCAGCCCGCGCCAATCTTGGAATCTCATGCTTTTCGCTGATGTCTACCATACGCGCTCTGCCGGATTCAATATGAGTAAATTGCTTTTCCACGAAATCACCGCGTTTTTCATACTTTATATTAACTTTACCCTGACTGGTTTCTAGCCTATGTGGCTTTCAATTTCCTTTGTTCTGGCTTTTCAGTGCCTTTTTCCTGGTCTTCCAGTATCTTTTCCCTGGCCTTCCAGTGCCTTTTATCTGGCTTTTTAGCTTGCTTTTCTCGGATCAGTCAATCCTGATCTGTTTTCTTTTTGAGTAATCTTCAATTGCTTTTTCCAGTTCCTGTGCAAGCTCTCTGGCTTCTTCAAGGTTGAGTTTTATGACCTGTTCGTCTTCCCCGTGAAAAATCGTAACTCTTATCCTGTTTCTTTCGATTTCCAGCTCGATTTTTCTGTCAATTCCCTGAACCATGCAATTTGCCTCCCCATCTTATGTACATTAGAATATTCGATTAAATTTGCAACATAACAATATTAACTGCAGCTAATTGCAGCTTTTAACTAATCTTAGCGTTTGAGTAAATTCAGCATTTAATATATTGTAGCGTTGATTAAAGCGCAGCGCTGGATTAAATCACAGCATTGGACCGAACCTCAGCGCTGAGTTAATTCTAGCATTAAATAACTTGCAGTATTAATTATCACAATCAGTATTAATTATCACAATATTAGATTTCCAGTGCTGACTGGAAGCTTTAGAGTTTATATTTTTTATCTCTTTTACCCTATATCGGCCTCTTTAATTATTTCAGGAATCTTTTCTATAACGTCCGTTGCAAGCAGCCCG
>CAZSVY010000069.1:0-2529 GCA_964610495.1 uncultured Methanosarcinales archaeon | reverse complement strand
TTTTCTCCTCGTTCAGGGTCTGGTTCTCTCCTGTTCTGGCTGGAGAAATGTCAACCGATTGAATTTCCTTTTTAGTGCCTGATATTGCAAAGGGAGAAAAGCCCGGAGTTTCTGCGGTAAAATAGAAGTAAATTTCATCTTCTCTACTGAGGGCTGTAGGCAGTGGATTCCATGAACCTTCACTGTACCGGTACAGGGTCACGGTATCTTTACTGACTTCCTCTTCGGTAACCCAGGCCCTGCTCACCCTGAAATTTATCCTGGCATTTTCAAGGTTCTGAGGGCTTGAAAAGCCGCTGTTCCCTACCCAGACATTTACGTTCCTGTAAACCGTTCCGGGAGCAGGCTCCTTAACGATTGAAGATGTGTTTTTCAGAATCTCTACAATAGAGGTTGTTTTTCCGAAGTTCTTTTTCGGATCGAACTCAACAGTCTTGATTTCATTCGTCCCGCCTTTAAATGTAAAACATGTGTGAGTGCCTTTGAAAACCTGCTCATTTGAAATTTCCTTCAGTTCAATATTCCTGGTTGACTCCGGAGAGCCTGCACCTCCCCCGCCTCCACTTCTTCCACTTCCTCCTGAAATGGAAGGCTTTTCGGTCACGGTTATATATCCTGTTTTTATCCGGGTGTTATTTCCGTAAGTATTGTTAGTCGCCTTTAGGGTGACAGTGTAGGCTCCGGGGTTTTCATATGTGTAAACCGGATTCTTTTCGTTTGATTCAATGTTCCCGTTTCCGTCAAAGTCCCATTCCCAGGAATCAAGATTGAAGGCGGATAAATCTGTGAACTGGACAACAAGGGGTGCAACGCCCAGGAGAGGATTTGCGGAAAAATCAACTTCAAGAGGCGGGTAAGTAAGTACTACTTCTGAAAAGCCTTCCACAGGGGCAGGAGGAACAGAATAACCGGAAATCGTGCCCGAGATTGTAAAGTTTCCAGGCTCGAAATTCGAAGGCACGGTCACATTATACACTACTGTCTTTTCTTCCCCTGCTGAGAGGTTTTCAACCCAGATCCACTCAAGAGTGGACGCTTTGAATGTGCTGATTTCCTGGAACGCAGCCCCGTTATTTTCCGACTGACTTACCTGCCACCCGCCAGGGAGATTTTCATCGAGCATCAGGGCTTCAACATTCTGGTCTGCTTTTATATGTACGGCTACTGCAAAACTTTCGCCCGGATAAACCGTTCCGGCAGAGACCTCCCTGCTTGCTTCTATCCCTGCGGCTGAGGCAGGAAGGACTGTCCAGGCCAGTAGAAAAATAAGAACAAAACTTGAAATAAAGCCTGAGAGCTTAATCCGGCTTTTAGTCCTGAAGGCCTTGATAAAATTCATAAGAGTGGTTCCTTAATTATTTCCAGATATTTTCCTGTAACTGATTCATTTTCCAGATATTTCCGGTCCTCTAATTTTTCAGATATTTTCCTGTTACCGGATTCGTTTTTATCTCGTTCTGGTTATCTGTTTTTTCCGGCTCATTTCCTCTTATCTTTTTTCCAGCTCATTTCCTGTTATTTACCGATGTTTCAGATTTTTTCCAACACTACTTAAAATTATTAATTATGTCTTCGTGTATATTATTATAACTGTATCTTGCCCTGGTACTCTGATCCTCAAAAAAGAATCTTCAACGTCTATTGCCTTCAAAAAAATAGGAAATCCGATAGGAACTCCGATAGAAAGCCCGATAGGAACCCAGATTGGAAGTCAGATAAAAAAACCTGATAGAAGACCGGATAGTAAATAGAACAAGGGCTAAAACAGGAAAACGTATACTACGTCTTATAAGAGTCCACATAGAAAATCAAATAGATAACTTCAACTATATTTGCAGCTAAAGCCAAATATAAATAAAACAGTTGCCTATTCTTCTTCTATGAAAAGAACGAAAAGTTACGTCTGGCTTATTCTGGCGTCAAGCTTGATTTTAACCGCATCTGCAGCTTTCGTGTATCCGGGTTTTACCCTGCACCCTGATTCCAGGGAAAACACTGCTCAGGCAGATAGGTCTGAAACTGCAGTTAACGGGATCGAATCCAGTTCGAGCATTGTTACTAAGGTACAATATTCGAACCCTCTGGAAATTCTTAAGGCAAATGCCGCAGCAACTGATTCGGGTACTGAGGTTACTGTTTATAACAATAATCTTGCCCTTGTAAAGGAAAGGAGGGCACTTGAGCTCGATTCCGGGGTCAACAGGGTCGAATATACTGATGTTGCTGCTCTTATTGACCCGACATCGGTAATGTTTGAAGACACAAAGAGTAAGGATACTGCCGTGCTGGAGCAGAATTACGAATATGATCTTGTAAGCGGCAAGAAACTTCTGGAGAAATTCCTGGATAAGGAAATCACCGTAACCGAAAAAGAGGGGGACACATACACAGGCACTCTATTGAGCCACGACGGTGGGGTAGTGCTCAGGTTGAGTGACGGCAAAGTCGTAACGATTTCCGAAGTTTTGAAGGTCGAATTCCCTGATTCGGCAGACCTGCTCACAAAACCCACCCTGGTCTGGCAGGTCT
>CAZSVY010000068.1:0-13998 GCA_964610495.1 uncultured Methanosarcinales archaeon | reverse complement strand
TGCCCATGCCGTCCACATAAGCCCGAATTCCGTGGGCATCAAGCAGCATAAGTACCTCCTGAGTCCTGCCTATTGCAAAGGCAGGGATAAGGGCAGTGCCTCCCCTATCAACCGTATCCAGAACCGATTCGATAAACTTTTCCTCGGTTTCCTTTCGCGGGATATGGTCTTCCCCGAAATACGTGCTCTCAAGAATCAGAGTATCGGCTTCGGGAAACTTAGCTGCCCCGGGCACAAGCCTGGTTTCCTTCAAGCTGAAATCCCCGGTGTAAAACAGGCTCTCTCCAGACTCGGATTCCAGGAAGATGCCAGCCGCCCCCGGGATGTGGCCTGCATCATGAAAACAAATCCTGTATCCGTGGCTTTTGAAAGGCTTATTATAATCTACTTTCTGTGTTCGCCTGGCAAGCTTCTGGAGGTCATCCGGATCAAAAGGGGATACGCCTGACAGTGTATTCTCTGCAAGTTTCAGGGTATCTCTTCCCAGCAGAAAAGTAAACTCTGCAGTCGGCGGGGTCATGAAAACCTCAGGATTCTGATACATCAGGTTGGGCACAGCCCCGCAGTGATCGAGATGCCCGTGTGAAACAAGTACAACCTTCGGTTCCATGCCGTTGAGAGGATATTCCGGGATGTCCCCTGTTTTTATGCCGTAATCGAGCAGGACTTCCCCATTTACAAGAAAACCCGAACGTCCGACTTCCCTGCATCCGCCTTTAAAGGTAAGCTCCAGAATAAAACCTTCTTAAGATCTATTAAAATTTTACTATAATATATGCTATAATATTTGCTATAATATTGTTAAATACTTCTGTGAGCGTGGGCAGTCAAAGAAGAAATAAAAAGTTTGAAATTCTGAAAATCGCTACCATTCAGCTTAAGTTTACTTCTTATAACCAAATTTTTTATCTTTTTTCTATGATCGATTTTTAATTCACAGGTAAATATAAGTGTTCCCGCCAGCTTGCCTGGCAGTCCTTCCCAAAAAGACGAAAGAAGTTGAAGAAAATAGGAAAAGTAGAAAGAAAAAGCTTAAAAAAGCAGTAAAAAGTAATAAAGCAGAATTGGGTTTTTATTTGTCTATTCTCTTCTCTTTTGTCTTTTGGAAGGTCAATCTCCTTCTTCAAGCTTCTTCAAAATCTGACTTTAAGATCATTTGAGTGTTTTTAAATCTTTCATAAGAAAGATCGGCCTAGCTCTGATCCGAAAATCAATCCTGAAAGCTGTGAGTAACTCTTTCCAAAGTAATCACTTTCTTACTGTCTAGCACTCATATCTAAAATTAGATGTGTACATTATGTTTTTTAATTTAACAGGGCATTTCACTCAATAAAAACGGACTCGAAAAATTTCTGATGGAAAGTGTTGCAGAAAAAGTAGTAAGAGGTTCAAAAGTCCCTGTCATAGTCGTAAGGACTTGAAAACAAAGCTGAAACTCTCTGTCAATACAAAATAGCACACTATTTTTTAGGTTTCCAACAACTAACTACTTTAAGAACAGCATTCGATATACCCACAAAAACAGCAATAACAATTGCCACCTTAAACCAAAATGTCCCTCCACCCTTAGACATAATGCAACATATGATAAACAACTATAAAAATATACATCAAGCTAATTTTTAATTTCAGGATATTCGAGAATTCAAAAAATGGCTTATAGATAAGATGAGAAAGGAAGGTATGATTTAAACTTCTTCTTTTTATTTTCATTTCTTTTTCTTATCCTTTTCTTTTACTTTATTTTCAGGTTCCTTAACTTCCTCAACTGGTTTTTTAATTTTGTCGCTTGTTTCCTTATCTATCTTATCTCGTTTTGCAGCCTTTTGTTTCTTGGTCACCAATTTATAAACCTCTGGAAATCATTTTTACAAATTAATAATTATAAAACAGTCTAGTACTATATAAAGGTTCATCATTTCTTAATCCATTCTCATAGTTTTCTGTATCTTCTTCAAATTGTATGGGGAAAAGTAAGTTTCACATATTTGCTGAAATCGCTTTTTGATTTGTATGCTTTGGCCGCTTCCGCCAGACAAATTGGCGGCCCTTTTTAACGAGTAGAAATAAAAGTTTGAAAAAGTTTGAAAAAGTAGTAAAAACAGTAAAAACGAATGCAGGTTACTATTTTCCTATTCTTTTCGTTTTTGTTTTCTTTAGAAGGCTGCTCGCCTTCGTCGAGCGTGACAAAAACGACCAGATACGGCGAATAAGGTTGTACAGGTCAAGAATAAACGACCAGGTATGGCGAATAAGGTTTTAAGGGTCAGAATTGAGATTCAAATTTATAACCGGCTCTAAAAACAGCCAAAAATAAAAAATCCAGCGTGAGTGAGGACTATTTTCATACGTCCTCAACTGTGCCATTATCTTCAACCGTGCCGCCGCCTTCAACTGTGCCGTTGCATGAGACCTGCCAGTTTTTAACCTTTTTTACGCTCATCTTTATTGTTTTTGCAAGTTCTATGGGATCGGCTTCTGCCAGGGCTTCTACGCTTGTAATTCCGGCTTCTTCCAGTTTTCCTGCTGTGGCTTTTCCCACGCCTTCGAGATCCTTAATTGATTTCGGCCTTTCTTTTTTCGGCTGCTGGGCCTGTTCTTCCTGCTGGGTTTTCTGCCATTCTATGAAATTGCACTGCGGGCAGCCGAGGTCCCAGGGCCGTTTACCCGAATTAATTATGCGGATATGGTGCAGGCCGTGGGCTTCACACATCTTGTCGGTAACCACGATCTGTCCGCTTTTTGGCAGAGGGAGAGAAAAGGTACAGTTCGGATAATTGTTGCAGCCTATAAAACGGCCTCCCCTTTTCGAACGGCGGATCATAAGCTCGTTTCCGCAGCCTGAGCAGGTGCCTATTATTTTGTCTTCTCTGAGGCCTGCCTGGAGGGATTCCACGATTTTGTCCCGGTTTTTATCGAGTTCCGAGAAGACCTGCTTTAACATCTCCCGCGACTCCTCAAGCACTGACAGCTCTTTGATCTTGCCCTCGGCAATCCGGTCCATGTTTTCTTCAAGCAGCTTTGTCATGTCCGGTTTTGTAATAGTAGGGGAATACTTCTCAAGGGTATCCATTACTGCAAAAGAGGTATTCGTGGGCTGCACGGGGTTCCCGTGGATGTAAGCCCTGGAATAAAGCTTGCTGATTATCTCATGCCTGGTTGCCTTTGTCCCGAGCCCGAGCTCTTCCATAATATTGATAAGCCTTCCCTGCCCGTAGCGGCCCGGAGGCTGGGTTTCTTTATCCAGCATCTCTTTCTTTATCACTTTCAGGGAATCGCCTTCATGAAGTTCGGGAAACAGCCTGTCTTCAGGTGCATTGTAAGGATAGTACCATCTCCAGCCCGGTTCTACAAGCCTTGCTCCGTTTGCCCTGAATTCTTCCCCCTGAATCTCAAGTTTCAAACGCATGGTTTCCCACTCGCTTGGCCCGGCAAAAGTTGCAAAAAACCGCCTGATTACAAGTTCATAAACTTTCCACTCTTCCTCTTTTAAGTCGGCCTTTTTTGCAAGGGAAACAGGAAAAATCGGAGGGTGGTCAGTAGTCTCTTTCTTGCCTCGCGTAGGAACAAGTTCGGCTTTCTCAAGCAGGGCGTTTGCGTATTCTTTAAAGGGGCCCTCCCTGAAAATCTCAATCTGGGCTTTCAGGTCCAGGGTATCGGGATAAACCGTATTGTCGGTTCTGGGGTATGAAATATAACCGTTAGTGTAAAGAGATTCGGCTATGCGCATTGCGTTTGAGGGACTGAGCCCGATTGAGTTCGCTGCGCTTATGAAACCTGTAGTATTGAATGGAATCGGGGGCTGGTCAGTCTTTTTCCCTTTTTCGATTTCCTTTAATTCGGCCTGTTTCCCCATTTTCTTAAAGACTCTTGCTGCCTCCTCTTTGTCCAGAAAGCGGCGGGTTGAGTGCTGAGCTGAAAAAGTTTCTCCTTCGACATTTTGAAGTTCGGCATGGATCTCCCAGTAAGGAGTCGAGACAAAAATATTCCTTTCTTTTTCCCTGTCAACAATAAGAGAAAGTGTTGGCGACTGTACCCTGCCTACGGAAAGGAACATCTTCCCAAGCCTGCCTGCGGCAAGAGAAATGTAACGGGTAAGGGCTGCACCCCATACGAGGTCAATGACCTGCCTGGAATGGCCTGCATCCGCGAGATTAAAATCGACATCTGTAGGGTTTGAAAAAGCGACTTCTATTGCTTTTGGGGTTATTGCACTGTAGCGGACCCGGTCAAAGGGAGCATCCGGATTCACCTTTTTTATAATATTGAGGGCTTCGACTCCTATCAATTCGCCTTCCCGGTCGTAGTCAGTCGCGATCGTGACCCTGCCTGCCTCTTTTCCCAGGCTTTTCAGGGCAGTTACGATCTTCCGGTTGATAGGAGTTGTTATTATATCGGCGTCGATGAGGGCTTTAGCATCTACCTTCTGCCAGTTATTGTACTCCTTGGGGAAATCGATCCCTACTATATGGCCCGACAACCCTACAACCGCAGTCTCCTGCCTCTTCCCATCGGACGCGATCTCATACCGGTATACGTCCACTCCGCTGACTCTATCCTTCTTCGGGTTCTTTGGAGCCAGAATCGCAGCTATCCTCCTTGCTGCTATATTTTTTTCCGTTACGATAAGGTGCATTTAAAACTCCGGTATAATTTTATTATGTTCTGAGGAGGAATACTGGCGTACCCCAAAACTCCTGCCAGTCTGAGACAAAGCCTGCCTCCTAATTCTTGAAGTTTCCTTTTGCAATATAAATTTTTGGATCGACTCTCAAAATACGCTGTCATCCGTAACTAAAATTAGGCTCAGAGCTTTTTATCTGCCCTTCAAAGCCTTCTTATCTGTCTGCCAGGGATCTTTATCTGTCCTCAGAGCCTTCTCATGTAATCTTATTTCTCTCTTCACCAATCAGGCTGAAAGCAAGTTCTACTGCTTCTTCCGGACTTTTTGCCCTGTGAGCGCCCTCAATTTTCCAGCCTGGTTCGAGCACGACCACAGGCTTTGCCATTTTCAGGCCCAGTGCTATCTCCGAAAGCGTTCCGTATTCCCCATTAACCGCAATCAATGCATCCGAGGACTGGGCTATAAGAGCATTTCTGGCATGTCCCATTCCACTGACGACCGCGATGTCTATCCAGAGATTTGCTTCCTCTCTCAGGGTGCCGGGCAAAATTCCCAGGGTTATTCCTCCGTCCTGCTTTGCTCCGTATGCTGCGGCCTCCATAACTCCTCCCAGGCCTCCGCAGAGCAGAACCGCCCCTCTTTTTGCTACCTCTCTCCCTACCGCCTCTGCAAGAGCCCTGGCCTCGCTGCCGCAAACTCCTGCGCCTATAACTCCTATCTGCTTTCTGGCCGGTATTTTCATCGATGCTCTCATAAAGTAAACACCTTTTTCTTTATTTCAGGTCTTTGATATGGAGTCTCCTTTTTTCAGGCAGTTCGGGCTTGCTGGCTTTCAAAATATAATTAGATATAGTGGCTCTGAATTTCCACAATCTCGGTACTGTTCTTTGCGGTTGCATATTCCTCAAGCGGTTCTTTATTCAGCTCGAGAAAACTGTGCCCCCAGTTAAACTTGGAGAGGACTCTCTCAGCCTGTTCTTTATGCCCCAGAATATAGAGAGCTGCTGCAAAGGCTTCCGCTGAGTTGAGTTTGAAGGGTCTTCCGAAATTCACAGGATTGCCTGCGAGCAGGTAGGGAAGGGCTCTGTGCTCGAGGTTCAGCTTCGCAAGTTCGGGAAAAATCCTTTCTACCTCTTCCCAGGAACAATCGAGCACGACAATCCCTTTTCCGGGGTCGTCGGCAGGAGAGAGGGCTTTTTCTGCAGTCGGGTCCAGAAGGATCGCCGATCTGGGGAGCCTTGATATCCTGTCGTAAAGACGGGCAAGGTCAAAGCGAGCCAGTTTCCTTCCGGTGCACTTTTTCGGGTCACACTGCCCGGCATGGTAGATATAAAGGGGAATATCCTGTTGATTTGTCGGATTCATGATTGATCCTCTGAGATATAGAATTCTATTTAAACAGTTTCCTTATTTACCTGTTTCCTTGTTTTTCTTTTTTGTCTGTTTCTTTGTCTATCTTTATCTAACATTTATCCCCAGCTAAGAAAGCCTTTTTTGAAAACTAATGATGAGTTGATTTATATATAATGATTTATATATAATTATATATCCACTGTTTCGTATTCGACGAAGGGTGGAAGGAGTAAATATTGAAATTGACATCATATAAAATACTGTCTTCATGATGCTGAAGCGGTAAATAAATAGTTTATTTTAGCCTGTGTCATGCCAGTGCTTTCATGATGGAAAAAATACACTCAGTTTAATACTCTTTCACATTGAAGTTTTGGGGTTTCTTGAAGCTAGATTGTAAAGATTGGTGAATTCCATCAATGAATTGCTCCGGAAAGAGAATATTATTCTTCCTTGTGGAGGGGAAAGGCTATTTTCTCTTTGACTCTGGCTATTCCTGAGTGTGGATAAATCATCCGGAAACATGAAATCCCGTACCAGATAAGTGGTGCCTCTTTAGCTGTGCTCAAGTCTGTATTCTGCTGCAGAAGTTATGGTTAAAGAACTAAAGCCTGGCTACGAAAGTACGGCTGAAGAACTAAAAGTTTGGGGAGATGGACTATAATGGAACAACCAGTTGATATTATGGAACAGCCAATTGATTCTGATTACGAGACGGAGTATGAAATACTGCAGGTACCCTGGTGGGTGGTCCTTCTAGAAGGCATCATTGCTATTCTTGTAGGATTATTCCTCTTATACAGGCCTGCAGCAACCACTGTCTTTCTCGTACAGATTCTGGGTATTTTCTGGCTGGCGGAAGGGATTCTTTCTGTTGTAGGGGCGCTGATATTCTCGGGGAACAGGGTATGGAAACTGCTTTCGGGTATCCTGAGCATTATTGCAGGAGTCGTTATACTGACGTATCCGATCTACAGTCCTTTCATAGTTCTTACGTTGTTCATTATTTTCATAGGGGTATGGGCTGTTATCAACGGGGTCGTAAAAGTTGTCCTGGCCCTTAAAGGAGGGGGATGGGGTACGGGAATCCTCGGTATTCTTACCATAATCCTCGGCCTGCTCCTTCTAACCAACTCGCTGGCAGGAGTCCTGGTTCTACCGTGGATATTCGGTTTTTTCCTTATTATCGGGGGAATCGGGTCACTGATCTGGGGGCTAAAAATGCGAACCTGAAGAGGGAGTTTTTCAAGATAAAGATAGGAGACAAGGAAAAAATAAGGAGACAGGAATATGGATAGACCTATTGGTGTTACTATTCTAGCCGCTCTGGCTGTATTGCTGGCATTTATAAACGGAATTGCAACGCTTCGTTTTCTTGGATTTTTGCCCTTTATAGGGCCTCTGGATATACGTATTTTCAACCTCTGGTATGCTCTACTGTACGGTCTGATGACCTACATATGGGTGTGGGTGGCTCGTATGCTCTGGGAAGTAAATCCGCAGGGCTGGATGTTTCTGGCGATTATTGCGGTATTTAACCTTTGCCTGGACTTTGTGATCTTGGTTACAGGCGGTTCATGGTTTGACGTAAATTTCTCAGTAATTATTAACGCCCTTATCCTCATCTATGTCATGCTGCCGGGGGTGAGAGAGGCATTCGGGACAGATTAAACATATTTGACCGGGGGGCTGTGATACCTGGCATCCCATAATCCCCTGGCTGCTCCTGCTAATCAATTCTCCGGCAGGAGCCCTCATTCTTCCGTAGTTATTCGGATTTTTCCCTATAATTGGGGGAATTGGATCTGTCATCTCCGAGCTAAAAATGCGGATCTGAAAAGGAATTTTTCAAGACGCAAATAAAAAGACAGATAAAAAATAAAGGGACAAAAATAGAAATGAGAAGACAAAGACAAAATAAGGAGACAAAAGTATGGACAGACCTATTGGTGTTACTATTCTAACCTTTATGGCTGTATTGCTGGCATTTATAAACGCTATTGCAATGCTTCGTTTTCTTGGATTTTTACCCTTTCTAGGGGCTTTAGACATCCGCATTTTCAACTTCTGGTACGCCCTATTGTACGGTCTGCTCGCCTATATATGGGTGTGGGTGGCTCAGATGCTCTGGCAGGTAGACCGGGAGGCCTGGATGTTTCTGGCCATTATCACGATATTTAATCTGTGCCTGAGTTTTGTGGTGCTGGTTACGGGCGGCTCATGGTATGATGTAAACTTTACAGTTATCGTGAATTCTCTAATTCTCATCTATATCATGTTGCCTGGAGTTAGGGAGGCATTCGGGACTGATTAAGGAGTGAAGAGACAGATCAATAAGTGAAGATCTGGGTGGCAGGAGATGTGATTCTTAAGGTTATGGAAAAAAGGTTCATATTCTCCTGCTTCTGCTTTAATTAAAGGGGCGCCCGGCTGTAAACAGATAGGGTGAACTTCTTGCTACAGATATTGCGCTTTATAGTCACTTATAGGAGGCGGTGACATCGAGAGAAAGACTGTACTTGCTGCACTCGTACTTGCGATGTTTATACTCGTAATTGACACGACAATTATGAATGTTTCAATTTCGGCACTTATCGAAGAGTTTAATACGGATGTTGCCACTGTCCAGGCTGCCATTACCCTCTATGCCCTTGTAATGGCATCATTTATGATCACCGGGGGAAAAATCGGAGATATTATTGGCAGAAAAAAGGCATTCAGGGTAGGACTGGTCATCTACGGTACTGGTTCTCTCCTGACTTCAATCAGCCCGACAATGGCTGTACTGTTTTTAGGCTGGTCGATCCTTGAAGGGTTTGGGGCAACCCTTGTCATGCCTGCTATCCAGACACTAGTAACCTCAAACTACAGTGGGAAAGACCGTGCCCTTGCTTACGGCATAATAGGGGGAATTGTTGCAGGCGCAATTGCCCTCGGGCCCATTATAGGAGGCTGGCTGACAACCTGGTACACCTGGAGGCTTGCCTTTGCCGGGGAGGTGGTGATCGTAGTCATTGTCCTGTTTTTAAGCCGGTATATTCTTGATGCGCCTCTTGAGACTGAAGAGAAACCAAAGCTGGATATAACTGGTACGATACTCTCTGCACTTGGGGTGGGGCTTATTGTTTTTGGCGTATTGCTGGCAGGGACCTATGGCTGGTGGAATGCACGTCAGCCTTATTATATAGGAGGGATTGAAATTTCCCCGTTCGGTCTTTCCCCTACCCCGGTGTTTGTTTTTGCAGGAGTTATTATCCTGCTGATTTTTGCCCTCTGGGAACGTCATGTCATCAGTCTGGGGAAGACGCCACTCATAAGGCTCGATGTACTCAGGGACCGTGGGGTTACTTCAGGCGTTTTTACTCAGATGGTTCAGACCCTTCTTTTTGGAGGTTTTCTGTTCAGCATGGCTCTCTTCTTTCAGATCGCCCTGGGCCTCAACGCAATGCAGACAGGCTTTCTCTACCTCCCTCTCTCCATACCGCTCTTAATTGCTTCGCTTGCAGCATCCCGGTTATCTGCCCTTATATCTCCAAAGCGCATCATCCAGGCTGGGTTACTCATACTTATTGCAGGGCTTTTTCTGGCCATCGCGACCATCAATATAGAGGTCAGAGGGCTTGGGCTGCTGACCGGATTTGCCTTAATTGGTATAGGTGGGGGGCTTATAGCGTCTCAGGTAATGAACCTCGTACTTTCGCAGGTAGTTCCTGAAAGAACGAGCGAGACAGCTGCCCTTATGAGCGCTTCCCAGAACCTGGGTATGTCCCTCGGGACTGCCCTGATGGGTTCCATCGTCATTGCAGGCCTGGTAGTAGGAGCCACTGCCCTCATCGATGACAGTACTGTTATTCCGGAAGATCTCAAGCCCTCTGTGATATCTTCAGTAGAGGAGAATGCCCGCTTTTTGAGCGATGAAGAACTGCAGGCTGTCCTGAAAGATGCCCCTCCTGACGTTTCACAGGAGATCTTGAGGATCAACGAAACCGCCCGCATTGAGGGGATAAAAGCTTCGCTCTGGGGGCTGGTAATTTTTGCGGTAGTGGGCTTAATCGTTTCGATCTTCCTGCCGCCTGAAATTCTGGTCTCTAAGGAAGAATGAAAAGAAGTTCAAGAAGGTGGGTGCAAAGTTTGACTATCACTGTGGTTGCCGGTACAGCCGGTATCATAAGCCACCACTGAAACACTCACAAATAAGTTTGAAATTTCGGCAGGTCTTGAATATTCAATACAAGGAATACAAGGAGTCAAACTATGGCAACCAGAACTGAAGATAGGGCAGAAAGAATAGAAGAATTGCTGGACATCCTGAGAGTTCCGCCAGGCAAGAAAATCGATCTCAGGAATGACTACGATCCCGACTTCACCGGCAAATGGATGAAGAAGGAAGAGGCTGAAAAAACCCTGGCTGAAGGCATCCAGATACTGGCCGAGATGCAGGACAAGCTCTGGGCTCAGAACCAGTATGCCGTGCTCATGATCCTTCAGGCTCTCGATGCAGCCGGCAAGGACGGTACAATCAAACACGTCATGTCGGGAGTCAACCCGCAGGGAGTTGATGTCCACAGTTTCAAGGGGCCCTCCAGTGAGGAACTGGACCACGATTATCTGTGGCGCAACTTTAAGGCTCTGCCTTCTCGTGGTCGCATAGGGATTTTCAATCGTTCCTACTATGAAGAAGTCCTGGTCGTGCGCGTGCATCCAGAGTTCCTAGCCAGCCAGCAGCTTCCGCCCGCGCTAAAGGACGAGCATATCTGGGGGCGGCGCTTCGAGGAGATCAACAACTTCGAGAAGTACCTGGTCGACAACTGCATCGTCATCGTCAAGATATTCCTGTACGTGTCAAAAGATGCCCAGAAGGAGCGTTTTCTGGAGCGAGCGATGATGCCGGAGAAGAACTGGAAGTTCTCGGCAGCCGACATGAAAGAGCGGGTTTTCTGGGACGATTATATCGACGCTTACGAAGATATGTTCAACAATACAAGTACTGAGCGGGCTCCCTGGTACATCGTGCCTGCCGACCACAAGTGGTTCACGAGGCTAGCCGTGGCAGCCGTGCTCTACAACGCTATGAAAAGCCTCAACCTGGCCTATCCTACCGTCAGCGAACAGCAAAAACAAGCTTTGCTTGCGGCTAAAGACGAGCTCGAGGGAGAGGACGGTGGTCTGAAGGATAAAGCCGTTGTAAAGGCTGAAGCGAAGGAGGCCGCCGATGCCCAAGCTCCGGCTGCAAGCAGCGCAGTCACCAAAGACGAAGCTAAGAAGAAAGGCAAGAAGAAGAACAAGTAAGGTCATGCCGGAAAGCAGAGCTACTCGCAACCAGAGGGCATCAAAGCCCCCACACCTTTAGAACTCAAGGAGAAGAAGCATGTCATCACAATCTGATAAAGCCACATCACCGGGTCCGGCACAAACGGCATCAGATATCAAGTGGTATGCGCTTGCGCCGGCAGAAGTCGCCAGCCAGCTCCAGGTAGATCCGGCCATGGGCTTGAGCACGGCAGAAGCACAGGAGCGGCTGCAGAAATATGGTGCAAACAAACTGGCGGATAAGAAAAAGGAGACTGGCTGGCAGGCTTTTCTGCGTCAGTACCGGGATCTCATGCAAATTGTCCTGCTGGTGGCTGCGGCTATTAACCAGCTCTTCACGGGAGAATGGGGAACCACGCTGGTGCTGGTGGGCCTGACTGTCTTCAATGCGGTCCTGGGCCTGCGCCAGGAGGCAAAAGCCGAGGCCAGCCTGGCGGCACTGGCAGGGACGATGAAGAATATTGTCCGTGTGCGCCGGGACGGCGAGGCAAAGGAGATCGAGGCCGAAGGACTGGTGCCCGGCGATATTGTGTTAATGGAGGCCGGCAACGTTGTCCCTGCCGATGGACGTCTGTTTGTGACGGCCACGATGGAGATTGAGGAAGCCTCCCTCACCGGCGAGAGCGTCGCCACGCTGAAAGACACCGCTGCCATTACCAGGCCCGAGGTTCCTCTGGGCGACCGCGTGAACATGGCGTTCATGAACACGTCGGTCACCCGCGGCCGTGGCGAGATGATCGTCACCACCACCGGCATGGGTACCGAAATGGGGCATATTGCCAACCTGCTCAACAGGACTGAGGCGGACAAGACACCTTTGCAGAGGCAGCTCGACCGGCTGACGATGATCATTGTGATACTGGCGGGCCTTGCCTTTATCCTGATGGTTATTCTGGGGCTGCGCAGCGGGCAGGAGCTGGATGCCATCTTCATCTCCGGCGTGGCGCTAGCGGTCTCTGCCATCCCGACCGGCCTGCCGGCTGTGGTCACCACAATGTACTCCATGGGCACGCGGGAGCTGGCGGCCAAGAACGCCATCGTCAAGCGGCTGCCGTCGGTGGAGACACTGGGCTCGGTCTCAGCCATCTGCTCCGATAAAACCGGCACACTGACGCTCAACAAGATGACAGCGCGCGAGTTTACCGTTCCTGGCCAGAACCGTTACAAAGTGACCGGCGAAGGCTACAGCACGAAGGGGCAGTTGCAGCATGCCGGAGGCGCCAAGATCGACCTCGATGCAGTACTGCTACCGATGGCGCTGTGCGCCGACGCCCGCCTCGATGGTGAAGTATTGATCGGCGACCCGACCGAAGGCGCACTGATCGTGCTGGCCGAGAAGGGTGGCATCAGCGTGGAAGGCGCTCGCCAGATGTACCCGCGTGTGGCCGAAGTGCCGTTCGACTCCGATTACAAGTTCATGGCCACATTCCACAACATGAAGAACGAGCAGGGCAAGCCAGTGGTGCGCTGTTTCGTCAAGGGCGCGCCGGATGTGCTGATCGCGCGTGCTGGTTCGTACTGGCTGCCGGGTGGCGAGGTGCAGCCGATCATCGACGATAATCGCCCATTGGCGTTTCAGGAAAACGAGCGTATGGCCAAAGCGGGCGAGCGTGTCATGGTGGTCGCCCGCCGTGACTTCGATCCGGCTACCTTCGATCCGAAGGGCAAGCTGCTCGACCTGGTGAAAGATCTAACCCTCCTGGCCATGGTTGGCATTGTCGATCCTCCGCGGGCCGAGGCCAGAGACGCCATTGCCGAGTGCCACAGCGCCGGCATCCAGGTGCGCATGATTACCGGCGACCATGCGGTGACCGCTGCCGCCATCGGTCATGAGCTTGGCATCGAGTGCACGGCCTTGACAGGAGCTCAATTTGCCGCCATTCCTGACGAGCAGTTGAAGCAACAACTGGATCAGATCGGCGTGGTGGCCCGCGTGGCTCCTGAGGATAAGATCCGGCTGGTGACGCTGCTCCAGCAGAAGGAAAACATCGTGGCCATGACCGGAGACGGCGTCAACGATGCCCCGGCATTGAAGAAAGCCGACATCGGCGTGGCCATGGGCATTACCGGCACCGAAGTCTCCAAGGGCGCGGCGGTGATGATCCTTACTGACGACAACTTCGCCACCATTGTCAAAGCGGTAGAATATGGGCGTCATATCTACAACAACCTGTTCAACTTCGTCCGCTTCCAGATGGCGCAGCTGGTGGCGTTTATTTCTTCCTACCTGCTCGCTGCGCTGTTCTTTGTGCTGGGAGGCACGCCGTTCACTCCACTCGTCATCCTGTTTCTGAACTACTTCATCACGGTCCCTGTGGGCGTGGCGCTTGGGTTCGACAAGCCAGCCCCGAATCTGATGGAGAAAAAGCCCAGACCGCTGAAGCAACCCATCCTGTCCCCGTCACAATGGGTGCGCATCGCCCTCATCGGGATCCTGACGGCGATCGCCACGGTTTATCTGGAGGCGACCCACGAGGCGACCGGCGCGGCCACGGCGGCTACCATGGGCTTTGTTGCCTTTTCTTTCCTTAGCATCGTCATGGGACTCAGCGCTCGCAGCGAAACCGCCACCGCCTTCAACCGGGATATTTTGCATGATCGAAATCAGGTGCTTCTTTATGGTACGTCGTTGTTGGTGACCATCCTGGCGACCGAGCTCCGCTTACTGCAGCGTATCCTGGGCCTGACCCCGCTCAGCGGGAAACAGTGGC
>CAZSVY010000067.1:0-11948 GCA_964610495.1 uncultured Methanosarcinales archaeon | reverse complement strand
TTCATTGCGTAGTTCGGATAGTTTGGACCACGGAGTTCGTCTGGGAGACCTTCGTCGCCCTGGTAGGACAGAACGTTTGTGGCACCGCACTGGTCCTGCAGGTCGTATCCGAAGAAGCCGAGACGGCCCCATGCTTCCTTGTGCAGGTACATGGAGAGGTACCAGCCTGAGAGACCGGCATTTGCGTTTGCAGTTCCGAGAGCACATGCGACACCGGCTGCAGCTGCGAGCACGGTTGCTCTCTGGGATCCACCGAAGTGGTCTTCAAGGGCAGTCGGGAATTTCTCGTAGGTCTCGATACCGTAGATTGTGGACTCGGTTGCGATGTCCTTTACGACTTCGAGGGTTGCCTTTATCTTGTTGTCCGTGCCGACGGTTGCAGCACCGTTGTACTTGTCGTTGATGTAGTCTACGTCATAGTACACGTTGTTGTCGAGGATGTCATCGGTGTATGCAGCTGTTGCATACTGTGTGAATCCGACACCGCCGGACATGTAAGATCCGAGCCAGATCTGGTCGTAGAGCATACAGCCTGCACCGACGACTTCAAGGGCAATCTTTGCCGGGTCCTGGGAGGTGCGGCTTGTCTGGACGATGTCTGAGAGGTGACCGAAAGACAGTCCACCGGGCTCGTTTGGTCCACGTGCACGCCTTGCTGGAAGCATTTCACCCATGGAGACAAGGGCTGCGTGCTTTGCAGCGAAGGACAGGTCAGCGACGGCTGCTTCACCGGCACACATTGCGTATGCGGAGATGAAGGACATACCGATCTGCATGGCTGCCCACCTGGAGGTCTGAGCACCGTCAGTTGTTCTGGAGACAATTGTTGGGATGTGGATTGCCTGCCAGGTTGTCTTGCCGATGGAGGCCTTAATCTGGGATGCCTGTTCTTCACTGAACATCTTGTTGATATCAACAAGGAACTGCTTGTCGATTTCATCTGCAAGTGCGTCGTCGCCTGTGAAAACTTTCACGTAACAGTCATCAACAAGGGCAGGGTGGGTTTCGACCATCATTTCCTGAACCACTGCTGCACCGGGCATGGCGTGGTTAAGGACTTCAAGGTAGTGGTTGATGGTTTCAGGAGTAACTTCCTTACCCAGCCTCTTCTCGAGAGTCTCGTGAGCCATGTCAAGACCGACGATACAGGTTCTCCTGATGTCGTCCCACATCTGCTGCATTGCAGCGTTGTTGACGTAGTGCAGGTCGTCAGGTTCTGCGACAATGTCAGTGCCGGAAATTGTGTAAGGTGTGATTGCACGCTGGCCGAGTGGGGCACCCATGTGCATCATGGGGTTGTAGAATGCAATACCTCTCTTCTCTGCAATTTCCTTACCGGCTTTGATCATTTCGACCTTTCTAGCGTCCTGCTCAGGTCCAAGCCTCAGGAACTTTTCTGTCTTGTCGGTGATGTCCGTGGTAGACTGCTTGTTTGTACCAAATTCCTGTGTGAACTTAACTTCCATTGACTTTTTGAATTTTGAGAAAATATCTGCTGCCATTGTGGTCACCTCATTTCGGCTGGAATCCGTATATTGTTCTCTCATCGAAGATTCTCTGTACCCATTCAACGACTTCTGCATCGTCCCTGAAGGCTACATTGTCCACACGGTAGATGGTGGTCCTCTTTGCGGCCTCTTCACTGGACATTGGCTTGCCGAGGTCTACTTTCCTGTCGAGTGGAATTGCGACCTGGTCTTTATCCATAATGATGGTGCCACCTTCGAGTCTTCTCCTGTCGAGCATGTCGAACATTACACCGTCTTCCTGAAGACGGACAGAGTGACCGTGCACAGTTGCACCGCGCATACCGGCAAGCGCGTGGTCAGTCATTTCGGTTTCCATCTGGACCTTGGCGCACTGTTCCATGTCTCTTTCACGGGCTTCAACGATCTGACGGCCGGAAAGGGTACCTGGGTCTACACCTCTGAAGTTGATTGCTGCGAAGTATGATCTGAAGTACGGGGTTGCAGGCGCGTTGTACATTGAGTCAGCGAACTGAACGTACCTGACTCTGTCTCCTGCTGCTGCGCCGGGTGTAGCTGCAACGTTTTCACGGGTCGAGCATGCGGGTTCTCCCATTTCTGCAAGTGGTGGGTGGGTGCTCGGGTAGTCACTTCCTGGGGCACGGTGTCCGAGAACTGCGGTTAAGTCTTCATCTGAAATTTCCCTGAGTTTCTCAAGTTTTCCAGACATATGCTTTCTTCTGTTAGCGCCAACTGATGTTGCGCCTGGATAAAATTGTGCTTCGTAAGCCATCTCATGCAACTCCTTTATGATCTTCTAACTGGTCTAATGTAGTCTTGACGTGTTTAACGATTAAATTTAGTTTGTCCCTGGGACAGGAGTCACCGCGTGTAACTCCGCTCACCATATCCATCACAATTCCCTTTGTAAGAATATTTTCATCCCTTGGCATCACTAATCTCGTCTTTATCCCTGCTTCTGCAAAATCTTCAAAATCTACCGGAATCTGGCTGACTACAATCGCCGGGATATTAGCCTGGCTCAGAATTTCCCTGGCCTTCCTGATTACATGGTCCCTGATATTTCCGAGGTGAATAACAGCCAGCTTGTGCATTTCAATCTGTGCGACTTCTACCGGACTCAATACAAAGGACCCGGTTCTCATACCTGATTCAGGAATTCCGGAACCTGAGTAGAGTACCAGCACACTGACCTGAATGTTTTCTTTCCTCATCCCGTACGTGATCTCACATACCGGTTTTGTGATATGTCTCTGTCCGGGACTCATCGCAATAGCTACGACCTCAGCACGGCCGGCTTCCGAGAGAGTACCTCGCTGAGCAAGTCCTCCTCCTTTGCCAAGTCCCGCACCACATCGGCAGTCAACTACCTGTGTTTCCCGATCGATCATCATACTTTCTCACTCATCTTTATCTTTTTTCTCTTTTTTTTCCTCTTGTTTCTCGATGAAGATGAGCTGGTCTGCCCTGGATTTAGTGTCTACCATACCAAGCAACCGGGGGTCTGCTTCAGGACCAAGTTTAGCATAATCAGTCACACTAGGCTTTTTCCTGAAGAAATGTCCTTCCCTGAACTCAAAGGGAAACGGGAGCAATTTTTCGCATATTTCCCTGATCTGTTCTTTAGCTTCGGCGTTTGAAAGTTCAACCCTGATCCTGCCCACACAGATCCTCAATTCGATAACCTGATCTCCAATCTGAATAGGCTTTCTCAGTGGATGTTCCACCTTTTCCCCGGTGCCGGGGCCGGCAGACACCTTCTCAGGCAGCCTGTTGCCCTGCACCATAACGCGGACTACCCCGTCAACCTTATAAATTTCAGCTATGAGGTTTTGAGCTGTTTCAGGAGACAGGATTCTACTGGGAAAGATTTCGATTTGAATAGAATCTTCTGTATTTGAAGCAGAGTCTGACATCGTTAGACCTTTTGAGTTCTATCTTTAGAGCGCTCCTGCAACTGCCTTAATCGGCTCGCGGAATTCAGGAATTCCACCAAATACGTCACCTATCAGGCCGGATGTCGATTCGATTGTGAACATCTGGGTACCTGCATCCAGAGCTACTGCTGCGCATACGCAGGGAATTGCGAATCCTCTGGAGTGCCTGGTAACAACGTGGTTACCGTTGAAGACACCAGGTCCACCGCCACCGTAGATTGAGTGGCTGAAGAATGAGAACCCTACTGCGACACCCTGTACTTTACCGTAGTCGCATCCTGGGAGACCAGTCTCTTTCTCAAGGATGTCATTGAAGTAGAGAAGTGTTGAGGAAACGTTCTGAGCTGCACGTCCTGCACCACAGTTCACGAGAGTTGCTGCAAGGGTGCCGACTGCTGCATAGGCGTTCCACATTGGGACATCGTTTGCTTTGTAGAATTTGTATCCCGAGGGAGCGGTCTTGTCAACGGAAATAACGCCGTCTTCAACTGCCCTGCCGACAACGGACTGAATAACGGTTCCAATAGTTCCGTCCTTGCCGTTTTCCTTTACAACATCATATAACATATTGTTGGCGTTGAGACCCTGGCATGCGAGACCGAGGAGCTGATGCCTCTCGAACATACCGACTGCTCCACCCATCTCGAAAATACCAGCCTGCTCATAGATAGAGGAGAGAGCTGATGCGTTCATTGCATTCCGGTTGGAGATTGCTGCAACGTGGTTTGCCATGATGTTCCTGAGGGAGAAACCAAGACCTTCGTTGTTCTGGGGGATACTGAGAATACCCTGAACCTGTCCTCCCATGAGGTCCATTGTCTGTGGGTAGCTTCCCCAGACAGCGCCTTTTACGATGGGAGCATCGTACATATCGGTTCCGAACATATCCAGAATTGTCTCGGTGACTGCTGCTGCACCGACTGTGGTTGCGGACATGTAGTCGGCACCTGCAGTCATCCTGGACTGTGGAGCCTGGATCAGAAGGCTCTTTCCGCCTTTGAGAACTCTGACGTTTGTGTCGTCGCCTTCATCGACCTGGACAAATTTCTTAACTTTTTCTGCAAATGCATCAGCATTGCCCACGAGGTCGTAGTTAAGCCCACGGCCCAGGATCTGACGGCCCTTTCCGCCCATCTTGCCGCTGGCAAGTGCGCCCTGAATACCTCCGAGGGATACTGCAACTGACCTCTTGGTGTCAGAGATAATCTTTTGAATTGCTGCGTTTCTTGTTGGAGCAAGGCTCATAATGTCGACATTGCTCTCGAGCAGTTTTCCTCTGTCGTCGTAGATGTCTACTGTGTCAGACACTTTAATTTCCTCCTTAATTTATTAAAATCATTTTGGGACTGGTCACCTACTGAAGTGCTTTTGCACTCATAAATCAAGTACCGCGCCGTTTTTAAGTGTCCACTTTCCCAATGAAATCTCATTCGTTTAGAAGGTACTTAAATCTTTTGTGTTCTCCGCTCGATGAATTCATGTATTTTTTTAAAATGGATTTTATTAATCTAAAATCTATTTTTGTATAATTATATAAAAAAACGGCATCAATAGAGAAACTAAATTTTAACGTTACTTAAAGTCGCCAAAAATAAACAAAATTACATAGAAAAATTTTTTTTTAAGATTGTAGGAAAATCGCATTAATATTTTTAAAATGATATTCTGTCGCCTGAGAGTCATACCAAAAAGATTTAGTAATATCCTAGTAATACCAAAGTTTAATATGGAAGTAGTTGTCGACGTAGGTGGAAATCCAGGGGTAGACTGTAGAGGCTTTTGCAAATATTGTTATTTTAAAAAGGTCAAAGACATTCAGCCTCTGGGCTGCAAGTACTGTCTTCCTTTCAAGAAAGGATGTGACTACTGTACCCGCAGTGTAAAGGAATCATACTCAGGTTTCAAGCCTCTTCAAATTGTACTGGATGAAACTGCAAGAAAACTATATTTTGCAAGCGGAGAGATAAAAAAATTCACTATCAGCGGAGGAGGCGATTTAAGCTGCTACCCGGAGCTGAAAAAGCTTATCGAATTCCTGTCTCAATTCAAAACTCCTATACATCTGGGGTACACAAGCGGAAAAGGTTTCAGCAGGCCTGATGATGCTCTTTTCTATATAGACCACGGAGTCACAGAAGTGAGTTTTACAGTCTTTGCAACTGACCCGGTTCTAAGAGCTGAATACATGAAAGACCCTGAGCCCGAAGCTTCTTTGCAGGTTCTCCGGGACTTCTGCGCTCACTGTGACGTATATGGAGCCATTGTGCTTATTCCGGGTGTAAACGATGGCAAAATCCTGGATAGAACCCTTAGCGACCTGGAAACTATGGGTGCAAAAGGAGCTATCCTGATGAGGTTTGCAAACTTCCCGGAAAACGGGCTTATCCTGAACAACGCCCCTATCATTCCGGGTGTAACTCCACATACGGTTCAAGAATTCACAGAACTGGTACGCAGTTCTGCAGCGAAGCACCCTTCCATGAGGATCACAGGAACCCCACTTGAAGATCCCTTAATTGGTTCTCCTTTTGCCATCCGGAATGTTCCCGAAGCCCTTGAAAAACTTCCGAAAATCACAAAAAAAGCCACTATCATTACAGGCCAGATAGCAGCCCCAAGACTGAGGGAAATTTTTGAAGCTCTTGGAGGTTCCGTGAATGTCGTCTCCCCGGAAAAGGATATTGGATGCCTCATTACTATTGGTGATCTCGAAAAGCTGGATCTCTCGGAAGTAAGTGAAACTGTTTTCATCCCCGGAAGAGCCTTTGTTCACGATATGGAAGTTAGAGAAGCCCTTAAAAGAGACGGGGTTGATAGGCTTGTTCGAAGGGGCCCGGAATGTCTTTCTGTAGACGGTGAAATGTCAATAGGCATGAGAAGAGAAGAGGTTCTTGAGCTCGAGATTGAAAACTTTACTGAACTTATAGGGCAAATCAATTCTCTTGGGCTGCCTGTAGAATAAATCAGATTTGATCAAAACCCAGCCCGAATTTGAGAGAAAATATGCCCAACTAGATAAATAAATCCCTTCAGTAAGAGATACAGATAATCAAACAGATAATATATAAATAGCCTTGTAATTATATAATTACGCAAAAAGTGTATAGAAAAGTGTTAACTCTGATAAAGTGGATTTTTCCCTTTAAGAAACAATCGAAACCTGAAAAAGGTCTATCTCCAGAAGGAGAATCGGACTTTATGCAGTAAAATTAGAGAACTAATTAATAAATACTTCTGTATTTTTGGGCTCTCAAACTGCCCTACGTCCTTCCAGTTCATCAGAATAATTTTTTTTTAAGTATTCGTCTCTCCTTTTATTCATTCTTATCGCGGAGACCCGGACATAAAATCCGAAAGTCCCAGCTGTTTAACCCTGTGATTTTCGAATAAAGAACATATATCTTTATCCAGAAGTTCAATTCTCTGTCGGGTATAACTGGAAACTCCGTACCTTTCTCCAATTTCTTTTGAGACCTCAAGATATTTACGGACAGCTCCTTCATGCACGGTCAGCACCACATTACCTCCGCATTTAGGACAGGCTCCGGTTAGAGGAGGGCGCCTGAATTTCTCTCCACACTTTATACAACGCATTCGCTGCCTGGAAAAGGAGCGGAGATTTCCTAGAAGATCCGGAAGGAAATGAGACTTGAGCACTCTTTCAGCCACATCCGGAGCGTCCACTGCTCTTATTTTGTTAGCAAGGGAAAGTTGGGCCTCCATTTTTTCGATCATGCTCCCCAGAGTTTTATACGAAGAGTTTAGCGGGCCTGCGGCAATATCCGTAGTATCATGTGTAAACATAAAATGCTCATACTGCTCTGGAGTCCCAAGCCGGCCACTCACCAGGTCCATAAGACCTTCCAGTTCTGTCGGATTTTTAATCTCCCGGGTAGCCCTGTAGAACGCCAGAGGGTATCTTGCAGGCACATCTATATTATGCGCTTCCTTGTCTACTTCCTTGGGATCGATTCTGGTAGTAAGTACAAGAGGAGCATCCATTTTCCCACCCCTCTTATCCGGAAGATAAGACCTCGAGAAATTGAGGATCCCATCCATGAGAAGCATTATGCAGTCTTCATCCCCGTCACAATTCCTGCGTTTTGAAGCATGAAAGAAAGGATGAGCATAGCCGACTGAAGCTTTAGTAAACCCTATCAAACGTCCTAGCACGCCCGCAGAGGTATGCGGAGCAAGCCCGATAAGCAACACGCCTACCAGGTCCTGGATTGTTTCGGCATTATAATAGGGCTCAACCCTGTAATATTTGACAAGCAGGTCATCCACGTATTTTGCCGTACGCAGCATATAATTGCCCCCGTCATAAGAAATCACAAGATCCTGGACCTTCAGGCAGACAACCTGATCATCCTTTTCAAGGGGCTTTCCGTAAATATCCTCCACATAACCGAGTTTCCGGAGTATGGCTGCCGTTATCCCGATTTCGTCAGCCCTGATATGTGTAAGTGGAATATCTGACATGTCATAGCGGACAGTCCCGTCTTTAAAAATATAGACATCATGTTTCGCCCGCAAAATTCCCTTTTCCAGAGGTTCGGGAGTCATCTGCCCGTTCATGAGCCGTTTTACGCCTTTGATAAGATCCATTTTTTCCCTTTCCCCTACATTTTCAAAGGCCTTCTTGTAAATGGAACGAAAATCCAGTTTGACATTTGCAACTGAATTTGGCTTTCTACCGCATTTAGGACAGGTTTCAGAGCCTCGAACCTCAATTTTGCATCGGGGACAGGAGAGTTTGGGATGGGTATACTCTCCGCAGTCGCAGCGCCAAAAATAATTCTCTTTTCCACAGCCAGGACATTCCCTGAGTCCCATTTCCACTTCAATTTCGCCTATTTTCCCATTCATGGAAGCCGAGTAATCTGAAGCAGACACTAGATTCCGCGTAATCCCCCCCGCATTGCTTATCGGAAAGAGTACCTGAGCTGCAGGAGACATCTTTCGCAGGTCGGATTTTTCCGGTCTTCCCATCCTTGCCCCTATTCTCGAAGGAGCTCTGGGGAAAACTTTGAACCCGCTTAAAAGGGCTGCAGTGTCCACCATATTCTCGGTATCAGGCATCAGGACCTTTTCTTTCAGGTGGCAATCAAGCCCAAGGCAGAGAATAAAAGGAAGAGCTTCTTCAACCAGGATAGTCTCAGTTTTTACCCTGTGAAGTACAAGGAATTTTTCAAGTATAAATTTAATACCATTTTCCAGGCAGGCTTTCAGGGGTAAGCTGAGAATCCCGTGTTCAATCGAAAAATCCCCCTTCTCAGCCACGAATTTCCTTAAAACTTCAAATTCGATTCGGTTTATGTCGTGCCAGAGATACGTAAACTTCGGATGTAGAGGGACATCATATTCCTCCGAAAGCCTGAGAACCAGAGTCGCCGACGGATTTTTCAATTCTTCTTCAGGTATTTTCTCAGGGCAAGCTGCTTCATAGTCATAGCTCCACCATTCGAAAACGTAAGGTGAAGGCATGAGTGGATGATTGTTTTCCAGGAAATCTCCGTAATTAATCAGGATCTCCCCGATATCTACTATTACCTCGACCTGCGGGCGAAGCTCATAGGCTTCCTTTATATTGTCTATACGGACAAGGTCTCCGGAATAAAGGCGCACAGTTGGCCCTTCTATCGAGTCTACGGCAGACATGGCTGCGGCTTTTCCAGGCCTTTCAACCTTGAGCTGAGTCCCGTTAGTAACAAAATCGTCAAGCAGAACCATAGTAGACGGATTGATTCCTGCAGATGCAAAAGAAGTATTTCTTGAACGGCCGTAACGGAGCCTGAACCCTCCTGGCCTGGATGGGTGGGAAAAAACCGGTCTGCCTGCAATCAGGTCTCTTATATACTTATCCTTCGGCTTAATCTTGTTTTTCTGTTCATTTTCTTCATCGCCTCCGCTTTTTGCGCCCCCTATGAGTGTTTCCAGCCAATCCCACCCATCCATGTTCAACTTATTAACATGTTTCTTGACTTTTGGAGCTTTAAGGGCCAGCCCTTCGGCAAGTACAAGGCACATTCCCCCTCTGACACGGTTTGTCCCAATCCGTTCCAGATCCCTGTGACCTTCAACCTCGGCATCTTCGGTTGGGTCGCCGTCAATACAGACCGGGCAATTCTTGACTATCAGGCGAATCTCGTCTTCCGAGGGCGTGTACTGCAGGCTTGCAACTCTTTTGTAAAGCAGGATCTCTTCCACATAACGCTCTACTTCCTCAGGCCTTGGCTTGTAGCGATCAATCCCTATCCCGCGTCTTACGTAGTCGCCAACGAGTACGGAAAGGGCCTGGGCTGTCCCACCTGCACTCCGGATGGGACCGGAATAGAAAATCCGGATATACTGTGAGCCATCATCGTTCTTTCCCAGTTCGACCTTATCAATCCCTTCAATCGGAGCTGCAACCACTCCTTCCGTAAGGGTGGCCATGGAAACTCGGATCGCAGCTTCAACTGCATCCTTTTTTGTTGTGAAACTTCCCACTTCCCCTTCGGCTACCTGGCGCCCGATTTCGAGAGCAGCTTCTTCCCTGGACATTCTTGTCTCAAGCTCCCGGATCTTTGCAGCGACTCCCTCTACTCCTATAAGGTTCTCAACCCTATCCGCAAGATCCTTGGCAAGTGGAATTTCTACAATGGGTTTTGGGTCTCCTCCACGGGCTCGAGCCGTATTTGCGATCTTGATGGCCTCTTTGAGTCTTGCTTCAAGTTCGTCGAAATACTCGTGCATTTCTTTACTTGCAATCGTTTCGCCCATTTGAAAGCTCCTCTAAAAAAGAAAAATTAGTATTATCGCTGCCTGCGAAGAGATCCCGATGCAAGAATGCCCGAAATTGCGGTTATAAAGAGAACAAACATACCGGTCCAGAGAAGATAACTCCCTACCTTTTCCATGCCAAGAACCGTTAAAAGCAGGCCCGCAGCCAGCACTACAAGATTGATTTTGTTTACTCTTTTATTTTGATCTGCGACTTTTTTATAAGCCCGCATTTTTACCAGATTTTCCTTTTTTTCTGCTTTCAAAACCATCCCTCTCAAACATTTAACTGAACCTTGAATTATGTATTACAAAAGCTTAAACGGCAATCTTTATGGAAGAAGCTTCCCTCAGTCGATTAATGAGCGCTTCCCCGAGCCCTGAACGGCTGAAAGACCCATCAGCTACGATTACATCCAGCCCTTTCTTATCAAGCTTTCTGAGCCCTTCAAAAAGTTTCCTCGCAGCTACTTCCGGCTTTTTCCTGGACCCCAGCAAAAAGCACTCATCCGGACCCAGATTTTTCAAAGCAAGAAAAGCTGCAGTTTCTTCACTGGTTTCCTTACTGAGAAGAAGCCCGACTTTCTGCCCTTCACTCCTGTAACTTTCAAGTAATTTGACAAGCCTGTCCGAAACCGGTTTACCTTCCCCTTCGACAAGCACGACCTTTGTATCAGGGGTATAATGCCTGTACTTCGGACCTGCCTTCCTTTCCGACAGATCCGATTCATTCTCTGCTTCGCCGTTTTTGTATCCGGATCTGACTTTCCCTATAACACTTTCAAGCTCTTCGATACTCACGGCTCCGGGCCTTAGAATAACAGGCGGCTCGACAGTCATATCAATTACAGTTGACTCAAGGCCTATGGCAGCCTTTCCTCCGTCAAGAATTGCATCAACCCTGCCAGTAAGATCCGATATGACATGGGCTGCAAGGCTGGAGCTGGGCTTTCCTGACAGGTTGGCGCTGGGGGCAGCAAGAGGAGTGCCTGCCCTCTTTATAAGTTCCAGAGGAATTCTATGGTCAGGCATGCGGACTCCTATTGATCGCAGGTTTCCTGAGGTAATGTCGGGAACAATATCGTTTTTTTCCAGGATAATCGTAAGAGGGCCAGGCCAGAAAGCGTCTATTAGCCTGAAAACATTTTCCGGAATATTTCTTGCCACCTTATCAATATCTTCCCTTGAATGAACAAGCAGGCTAAGGGGATTTCCTGGAGGGCGTTCTTTTGCCTCGAAAATCTTCAGGACTGCCCTGGGATTCAAGCCGTCAGCTCCAAGCCCGTAGACCGTTTCCGTGGGGAAGGCCACAGTCCCGCCGTTCTGGATAATCGCTGCCGCCCTGTCAAGGACGGAATCGAAATTTTCTTCGGAAACCCGGAAGACAAGGGTTTTTACTCTATCTCCGTTTTCTGCCTGCACAGGAAGTAAGCTCCTTTCCAATTATTAATTCCTGTTGTTCTTTTTCGGGTTTATTTTTTCAACCACTTGTCGAGGGCAACTTCAAGTTCTCTGTGGTTTTTCGCATATTCCTGCAGGCTAACTCCTTCAAGGGCTGCTTCAAGTGCCTGCCTGCAGGCAGTGGCTCCTGCTGCCGTACCCATAGGGTGTGCATGAATTCCACCGCCGAACTGCATAATAACATCCTTTCCGAAGATAGAGTACAGGTCAGGAATCATAGTAGGGGCAAGCCCTCCGGACGCAACCGGGAACATAGATTTCAACCTTCCCCAATCCTGGGCAAGAACGTGCTGGCTTT
>CAZSVY010000066.1:0-5929 GCA_964610495.1 uncultured Methanosarcinales archaeon | reverse complement strand
AGAGCCATGAAAATAAAAGCTATAATCACAATTGCGCTTATAATCTCGGCTGCCCTGATGGCTGGAAAGATATCCCCTGAAATTAATACTGACCAGTTCAGGGAAGGGAAATATATCCATGTTGACAGTATGGAAATCGCGTTCAGTAAAACTGATGCTAAAATCAGTATTGAGTACCATCTAAGTCCCTTTGCCCAGGCTTACATATTTCTTTTCGGGAGCAAACATCTGGAGCCCAAGATAGAAGAGATTTTTTTTGATTTTGAAAATGTGGAGGTCCAGGAGATAGGGAGAACCAGTGCTTTAATTCAGGTGAAAGGCGTTTCCAGGCAAAGTGATGAATATTACCTGCATGAGTCCAGGGAATTCGGGATGGCCCCTGATATCCTTACTGTCGTTTACCCCGAGGGCGCCAGGAGAGATATCGAACACGCAAAAGCCACTCCAAACACTTTTTACGTTTGAGAAAGACCCGGTATAGCTTTTAATTAGGATTCATTGAGCCCGGATCTAATGCTCCCGTTTCAAGCAGCCTCCCCATTTCCTTTTCACTCCTTTTAACCCCTTTAACATCAATACTGTCAATTTTACTATTTCCGTTTCGTATTCCCGGAGAGCTATTTCCGTTTCACATCCCTGGAGAGGCTTTTTCTTCCTTTCCAAAGGAAGGAGTTTCCGGAAAAGGGTATTAATGCAGATATGTAGTACAAAAAGGCAATTTTATCCACTTTTTAGGAATATATATTTAATAAGAAACCCAATTTTCTTTGATAGCGATGGGAAGATTCAAACTGAAATGTCTGAAGTGCGGAAGAGAATATGGTCAGGAATACAGGCTTACCTGTGAGAACGACGATGCTTTTTTGCGGGCGGAATATTTCGAAAAGAAGCTTGAACTGAGAAATCAGCCAGGCATCGGAAGATTTCATTCCTGGCTCCCAATCCAGGAAGAACTTACTACGGATGCAGGGCCCATAACTTACAAAAGTGAAGCCCTTGCCAGGGAACTCGGGCTTTCAAACCTTTATATAGGGTTCAGCGGGTACTGGCCTGAAAGAGGGGCTTTTATTAAGACCTGCAGTTTCAAGGAACTCGAAGCCTACCCGACCATGCAGCTCCTGAAAGAAACCGGGGGAAAAGCCATAGTCCTCGCCTCTGCCGGAAACACAGGCCGGGCTTTTGCACACGTATCGGCTTTGACAGGAATTGACGCGTACATAGTGGTGCCGGATTCCGGAGTTTCAAAGCTGTGGCTGCCCGAGGAGCCGACCGAATCCATTCATCTTATAAGCATGAGCCCTGGAAACGATTACACCGATGCTATCAATCTCGCAGGCCGGATTGCAAAGCTGCCAGGGATGGTTCCCGAAGGCGGAGCGAGAAATGTTGCCAGAAGAGACGGGATGGGTACTGTAATGCTGGATGCAGCCGTAACCATAGGCAAGATCCCTGACCATTATTTCCAGGCCGTCGGAAGCGGTACTGGAGGAATTTCAGCATGGGAAGCCGCATTACGCCTCAGGGCCGACGGGCGGTTCGGACAAAAACTTCCGAAACTTCAGCTTGCCCAGAACCTTCCTTTTGTGCCCATGTACAGCGCCTGGCAGGAAAGAAGAAGACAGATTATTCCCGAGCTTGATATGAAGGACGCAAAGAAACAGATCGAGGATACTTACGCCACCGTTCTTACCAACCGGGCTCCTCCATATGGGGTTACTGGCGGGCTCTATGATGCACTCGTAGGTACTGACGGAATAATGTACGCAATTACGAGAGAAGAAGCCCTTGAGGCCAAGGCCCTTTTTGAATCCCTGGAAGGAATCGATATCCTGCCTCCCTCGGCAGTTGCGGCAGCTTCCCTTTTAAAAGCCGTAGAGGCCGGAAAGGTCTCCAGGGACGAGACTATTCTCCTGAACGTTGCAGGTGGGGGATACAGGCGCCTGAAAGAGGACTTCACACTTTTCCAGATCTCGCCGGTAGCTACTGCCGGACACCCGGATGTGCCCCTTGAGGAACTGAACATCTGATTCGGAAAAAAACCTGAGTTTGGAAGAAATTTAATTTTAGAAAATGTCTGAATTCGGAAAATTATAGAAGAAATGAGAGAAAGAAAACTGAAGAGGTGTTTACGTGGCAAGTCCGGAAGAAGAAGTAATAGCAATCATGAAAAAAACAGGTATCGACCTTGCTGCAACTCTGCCCTGTGACAGGATCAAGAACTTACTTCCCCTGGTTTCGAAGAACTTTCCTGAAGTCCGGTTAACAAGAGAAGAGAACGGTGTGGGCATTTGTGCCGGGGCTTACCTTGCCGGTGGGAAACCCATGATGCTTATCCAGAGCACAGGGCTTGGGAATATGGTTAACGCCCTCGAATCCCTGAATGTAATATGCAAAATCCCCTTACCTGTCCTGACAAGCTGGCGCGGGGTTTACGGCGAAGGCATAGAAGCGCAGGTTCCGCTTGGTGCCCACCTGCCGGCAATCCTTGAGGGAGCAGGACTGAAATACACAATAATCGATGAGGCTGAAAAGCTCTCTCTCCTTGAAAACGTAATAAACGACGCCTTTGAGAATTTAAGACCACATATAGCCCTGATCTCCCCGAAAGTTTGGGAAAACTCGGATTGCTGTGCCTGGGAAATTGCAGGAATGCCGGAAAAGCCAGAGGTTATGGAAAGGACATGCAGGTTTAACTTTACAGGGAAAACACTCAAGCCAGAAATGCTCAGAAACGATGCAATTTGCGCAGTTGCTTCTCAACTTGATGGCGAAATTACGGTAACAAATCTGGGAGTTCCCTGCAAGGAACTTTATGCCTGCAGGGACCGGGATCTTAATTTTTATATGTTTGGGTCAATGGGGCTCGTCTCGTCGATAGGCCTTGGCCTTGCTCTCCAAACCGAGAAGACAGTTGTGACCTTTGACGGGGATGGTAGCCTGCTCATGAATCCTAACGCACTTCTCGAAATTGCCAGAGAAGCCCCGAAAAACCTGATAATTGTCTGCCTTGATAACGGCGCATATGGCTCCACAGGTTCGCAGGAAACCTGCGCCCTCCGCTATATTGACCTGGAAATTTTCGCTAATGCCTGCGGAATTCAGAATACGGCTAAAGTAAACAGCAGAGAGGGACTAATAGAAGCCTTCAGGAGGTTTCGGGCCATGCAGGAACTTTCCTTTATCCATGTAATCCTGAAACCCGGAAATACAAAAGCTCCCAATATCCCCCTGAGCCCTGAAGAGGTTACAAAACGCTTTAAAGGAGCCCTAAAAGCAGCCCGGAGTTTAAAAGGGCTTTGAAAACCTGAAGGCTTTAAGTGCAAGAGGCTAAAGAGGCTTTAAAAAATTGTATTTGAAAGTAAAAAAGCTGTGGAGATAGAGATTTAAAAAATAAGTATCACAACTTGCAAGAGTAAAAGAAAGGAAAAGGAGAGGAGGGAAATGAAGGAAAAGGAGAGGAGGGCGAGAGAAAAATATACCGGGCGATTATCGCTTTTTCTCGTTTGCTTTCTCCACTCCAGGATTTTCTCCAGCTTATGGGCTTAGAGTTCTGCTTAGAGCTCCAGGTTACCAAACCAGCTTTCCAGTTTTATTTTATGCAGCTTTTTTAGTATTATTCTCTCCAGCTTATTTTTTCTACAGGCTCACTAAGCCTGAATCTTCCAGTGAGGACTTTCGCTTTGAGCTCCTCGGCCGCTATAATTGCCCTTGCACGATCAGACTGGCGCAGGGTTACCTTAATGTCCCTGAGACAGCCCCCGGTTGCACACCTGACAGAACCCAGATTTGCACTGAAAGCTTCCCCCCTGCACCTTGAGATGCAGAGCCCGCAGTTAAAGCAACGTTCCGGACTTTGTACAGCTCCGGTCTCTCCCCGGCTTACCGCGCCCATAGGACAGGCTTCGACTACAAGGCAATCTCTGCAATTAATGCATTTTCCGGGCTCGTACTCAATACTCAGGTCCGCGTTGTCCCAGACATCTCCGTAGGTGATCTCACATAGCGGAATTCGGCCTGCGAGGTCTACCAGTTTAAGCGGGATTTCCTTATCCAGCTTCAGGATATTTTCCAGCATTCCTTCGTGAAGAATCGGGATAGGGACAGCCCAGGTATTTATAATTTCAGGGCCGGCAGATGTTACAAAGCCTCCCATGTATTCAGGGTTCATATCATGCATATCCGCAAAACCTGTAAGGTTAGGATTATCCGGAGCGCTTCGAGTGCCAGCGCCCGTAACAAACCCTTCCGCTCCATTGAGAAGCACCCTTGTCCCGATTCCTATAGTTTCGAGCCCGGGATCGTTTTCAATTGGATTTAACTCGCCGCAGCCGCAAAAAGTCATCTCTTTAAATTCACCTTCAAACGGCAGGGCATGAAAGATGGTTTTAATAGGCTCTTTTCCGGGATTAACAAACGCCCGGTAATTCTTAAAGGCATGTCGTGTTGCATGGAGTTTTGCATAGGGGATTTCAGATAGCCGTGTCTCCACTGAGAAGCGGCCCCCTTCACTGGTGGTCACATCAACTTTAACGGTCTTTCCTTCTACCATCTCCCTGAACAGGTGTCCGCCTCCGTAGCTGGGGTCCGACTCACTGTGAGCTGTTCCGAGTACGATCAGGTCCAGAACTCCAAGCCTTTCGTTAGGGCAGGGACCTACAACTGCAGGCACGCCGTTCAGCAGGACTTCAGATGCCTTGACAAACGAGTCGGGCTCTGAAACTTTGAACGAAAGTACGGCATAGGTTCCACTCATAATGCCGCGCGTTGCAGTAGTTACAACATCCACATCTTCAAGCCCGACCTCCCCCCCTGCCCGAATTCTCGCGCTAACTTCTGCTGCCGTAAGAACCACAGCGTCTCCCGCATCAATTTTATCCTGAATTTCCGGAATTGTTCGGGACGTCCCTGTATTATCGAATGCTCCGTTCATGTTACCCTCAACCGGGATATTGAATTCATACTATTTTAGAGGCGTGTTCACTCTAATGTGTTCACTCTAATTATAGATGGCAAGATTCTAAAAACAGGATTTGAAAATAAATTAAAGCGAGGTATAAAAGGAAGCAATGGAAGAAGTAAATAAGGAATGAAAGAACTAAACTATGAAAGAGCTTTTAAGAATTAAGCAGATAATAAAAAATTTGAGCCAGAACTCCAAAGTATGAGGCAAAGTGAAAAATCGGTCACCAGAGTGTAAAATTCTTTGTCTTTTCAAGGCTGATTTGAATAGAAAAAGTCCAGACCACCCAAAACTTATATAAATGATGATGCGTACTATGGAGTTGCACTTTGATGCGAAAAACGGAAACAACAAACGACTGGGCTCGTGGTCTAGACGGTTATGACGTCGCCTTGACATGGCGGAGGTCCTGAGTTCGAATCTCAGCGGGCCCACTCAAAAATTTTCCGGAGATTTTTCCGGAAAGTAAAAACAGGCTACTAATCTTAAGTAAACTTAAGTAATGGTAAATTTTACCTGCCTGCCCAGGTAGCTCAGTGGGAGAGCGCTGCCCTGAAGAGGCAGTTGTCCCCGGTTCGAATCCGGGTCTGGGCACCATAGCACATCAGTAGTGTAGCGGTCATCACCGGGCGTTGCCAACGCTCGAACCCGGGTTCGAATCCCGGCTGATGTATGACTTTTTTAAAAACCAGTGCTTCGGATGAAATTTTCTGGCGCAAAACAAAAACACAAAGGGCTCGTGGTCTAGACGGTTATGACGTCGCCTTGACATGGCGGAGGTCCTGAGTTCGAATCTCAGCGGGCCCACTCAAAAATTTTTCGGAGAATTTTCCGGAAAGAAAAAACAGGCTACTAATCTTAAGTAAACTTAAGAAAATGGTAAATTTTACCTTTCCTGCCCAGGTAGCTCAGTGGGAGAACGCTGCCATGAAAAGGCAGTTGTACCCGGTTCGAATCCGGATCTGGGCC
>CAZSVY010000065.1:0-3907 GCA_964610495.1 uncultured Methanosarcinales archaeon | reverse complement strand
ACCCTTAAGTTACATTTTTCAACACAAGCATAAATTCTTACGGCAACCCGCTCAGCCTCTATAACACCGAAAAACTCAATCCGAACTTATAACCACGGAAAATACGGAAAATAAAAAAATTCTGTCCCATAAATTAGCCCTCTTGAGCGCAACCGTTGGGCCGCAACCGTTGGGCCGCAACCGTTGCGCCGGTTGATCACGCCGACAATTCCGTTTTCGATCAAACCTTTTCTAAAAAGGTTTGTGATCACGCCGGATAGGGCTTGGGGATTATAAGCATTTTCAACCACGCCGCAGTTAGCCGTTTTCGATCAAACCTTTTTTGAAAAGGTTTGTGAAAAGGCTTGCGGACCTCGGACAGCGAAAAGAATATATATAACAAATACCTCTAGATGTGTTGCAGTTTGCGTTGATGGTCTAGTGGCTATGACTTGGGCCTTCCAAGCCCAAAACCCGGGTTCGAATCCCGGTCGGCGCATTTAACCTTTCTCAAATAAAAAATTTAAATTACTTTTTTTATTTTAGATTAAACACGATAAATAGACACTTATGCGAGGGTTGCCCAGCCAGGTCAAAGGCGATGGGCTTAGGACCCATTTTCGTAGGAATTCGTGCGTTCGAATCGCACCCCTCGCATTCCTTTTACATAATGCTTTTCTCAAGCTCTCTTACCAGATTTTTTGCAGCACTTGCTAGACAAAGTAATATTACTCATGAGGGAGATTTCCAGTAACATACAACCTGATTCCAAATTATATAATTAAGTATTTATTTATATGATTAATATAATTGTTTAAATTGGGGGTAAATCCATAAAACATGGGGAAGGTGAAAAGGTATGAGAGCAAGTTCCAGTACGATGCAGGAAATCTTTAGAAACATGCAGTTTCCAATGAGAAAAGAGCAAATCATAGAGCACGCCAGAAGACAAAATGCCTCTAATGACATAATTGAAGATCTGCAAATGCTTCCTGATAGGGAATACGAGTCAGCCGATTCTGTTATGAGAGCGATGGAAACAGCCAGTCAGCAAGCTGGTGTGGGTGGAGGAGGAAAAAGTCAGGGTTTCGGTGGGACCGGTACTGGCGGGTCAGGCGGAGGTGGCTCGTCAACCGGAGGAAGCAGCCAGGGTTTCGGAGGGAGAGGAGGAAAATAAACCAATTCCTCCAGAACAGTCAATACCAGCATTCTTAGACGTTTTATATAAGATTCGGATTATAAAAGAGATCGGATTTACCCCCGATCGATAATAACCGGTATGATTACAACTGATTTTGCAAGTCATAAAAGCGAAAATGACTCCGGAACAGAGATTTACGGTACTATGGAGTTTTGAACCCCTTGATTTTTAAATTCTCTTGATTTTTTGATTATCTCGATTCTCTTTTTATCTAAATTTTCATAAATTCTTAAGAAACAGAAATAAGTTTTTGCCCTGCAATGTACCTCTCCGAACCTGTGTATTCGACAAGTTTTCCATCTTCCATTACGGATATTGATCCATGCCCGCAGCAGATCAGGCACTTGCTGTTTCTTCCGGCAAGCTTTTCATCAAGTTCGGAAATGAGAGAAAGGAGGGCCTTTCGTTCTTCTCGCGCAAGCCTGCTGTCAACATTTACCGATGTCATAAGATAATCAGCCAGAACATTATATTCCGTTCTATCAGGGCCCAGACTTTTGAAATTGATTACTGCGTCTTCAGGAAAGAGCAGCCCTTCCTCAGGACACAGGTAAAAGACCTCTCCATGCATATGCCCGCCCATACCTGCGAGGGCTTCAAACTCCAGGTCGCCTATCCGGAATCGGGCAATAATAGGGAATGCACCCCGTCTTTCAATTGTTTCTTCTGACAGTGAGACTTCGGGAAAGAGAACTATATTTGCAGGTGGGGTAAACTTGGAAAACAGGTTAATTATCTTCGTATAAACCTCTTCCAGAATACAGCCCTGGTTGCTGGACCCATAAGCTCTGCTGGTTTCCCGGGTGATCAGAAAAGTTTCGCGGTTAAGATAGGAGGGCGCAGGAAAACAGCCAGCAGCCCCACAGTGATCGGCATCGGCGTGAGTGATGTAAATTCTCTTGAGCCGGCTTAGATCCCCAAGCCCGTAATGCTGGAGCATATTCACGATGTCCTGGAAATAAATTCCATATCCGGTGTCAATCATGACCCTTTCGGAAGGGGTATCAAAAAAGTAGACGTTTCCCCCGCAGGGAGGTTGAAAACAGAAAAGTTCAATATCGTCCCTTATTCTGACTCTCTGTACATCGGCATAAAAGTTGTCTCCTGACGTCCGGTTAAGACAATCCCCGACTTTCAGAATATTCTCAAAAACCTCAATAGGATCTTTCCGAAGGTTTGAGAGTTCCTGCGCAATATGATTAATGTCGTGCAGGAATCTCATCAAAAAAGCATCTTCGGCACTCCCGAGAATCGACCTGAGCTTCTGCGCCAGCCGAAGGTAAAATACCGTATCATCAAGTTTCTCCCCGGTTGTATCATACTCGAGAATTTCGAGCCTGTACCCGGATTTGAGCTGGTTCAGGAGGGCATCTATCATATTTGGGTTTTCGATATTAAGACCCACAACAAGCCTTTCAGGATGCTGTCCCCGGTCATCAAAATCAAGGAGAGTAATGTTCGCTTCCGACGAGGTGATATAATTCAGAAGATCAAATAAAGCGCCAGGACAGTTCGGGAGATAAACATGGAATTTCAGGAAAGCGACAGGCTGAAGGGAAGTTTGTAGATAACCTATTTTTTCCAGCTCTTCACGGATCTTTTCATAAGCCTGCGGAACAGCAGTCACTTCAAAGAAAACGGTATGCATGTCTATCCTGCGGTCGTACTGAATTCTGTTAATATTTCCTTCATACCGCGTGATGATTTCGGCTGCCCTGTGCAATGCCCCAGGTCGGTCAGGCATGCAGGCAATAAAAGAAAACTGTTCCATTGGACATCCTCTGATAAACAACCCTATTTTTTGATAACTTAGATAAAATCCTGTTTTACCTTAAGCTTTCCTGTCAGTAATAGAGAAGAATTGAAGAGAAGAGTTGAGGCTTAAAATTGAGGTTTAATGGAGATTTAAAGTTCAAGCACAAGGGCCGAAAGTCCCAGAGCTTCAAAAGTTTCAATGACCTCTAAAAGAGGGCTTTTGTTTCTATAAAAAAGATGAGAACTGCATGCACAGTCCGTGCACCCGAAGCCAGATACGAAATCCCCCCCGATCCTGCTGGCAAGTGTACATTCAAGCCGCGCAGAAGTAAAAGCATAAACCGCTGAAACCAGCCTGAAAGCAGGATTGAGATGAAGATAATCTACGTGCCACATGGGATTCCGGTCGCGATTTCTGGAAAGGTTTATGTGTCTCTTTACCCTTTTCAGGCCTCCTGACCCCAGAGCCGATCCCACGTATATATGAAACCCTGCGTGAAACGAGAACTCGCCCTTTTTACCTACCTCAATCTTGCTTGCCCGATTTTCGAATATCAAACAGTAGACACCTTTTCCGGAAAAAATGTTTTCTTCAAAATAATCATTTTCCTTTAAGTGAACGTTTTTCTCAAAATAATCAATCTTCTCGGAATAAATCTTTTTTTCGGAAAAACCCATTTTAAGACCTCAGTTTAATCTCAAAACCTTAATCGAATTTCAAGACCTCAATTTATTCCCTGAAACCTGAAAATACTTTTCAAGCAGAGGCCCGACCATTCCCTCCAGTTTTTCTTTCTCCTTAAGTGCTTCAACCCAGGAAACAGGTATGGCTTCAATCCCCAGCCTGGCCCCGAGAATGCCTCCTGCCACACTCCCAACCGAATCCGAATCCCCGGTAATGTTCACTGCGGTCTGTACTGCTTTTCTGTAGTCGTTCGGATAACGTAAAATACAGAAATACGCAAGGGCAAA
>CAZSVY010000064.1:0-15384 GCA_964610495.1 uncultured Methanosarcinales archaeon | reverse complement strand
TACTACTGAATTCATCTGGTAAGCCAGGTGACTTTCTATGTGCGAACTTCCAGATATTAGATAGTCAGCCTCTGCGTAAAAATCTGTATCCCCCCATTGAAATATCCTTTCAAGACAAATAAGCAGGATTCCCATTACTTTAGTGGCGGGAGGAATGCGTCAACTTGACAATCCCTGTATAAGTACAATATTCACACGTTATCTTAAATGGTTTTGTGTGAATATAGTATTGTGGAATCTACTAAAACAATACAGCTAAAAATTTTGAGTGCTGATTTTGATTTAGTGGAAACCATGCAGAAATACTCCAAAGGAATGAATTACGTTTCCGGTGTTGTTTTTGAAAATGGAAAAGTCATTCCTGCAAGAAAGTTACAGCCTATGGTATATGGATACCTCAGAGAGAAGATAGGCTTGAAATCTCAGGTAAGTTGTAACATCCCTAGACAGGTTGCAGGAACTTACAAAACAATAGTAGAGCTTGCAAAAATAGGAATGAGTTTCTGGCAAAGGATAACGTATTCCTCAAATTCCATGACACTATCTTATAAAAGAGATTATGATATTTCTGAAAATACTGTCAGTATAACAACTTTCAGTCATGGAAGAAAGACTTACAAAATCCAGAACTATCCTTATGCAATGCAGTTTTTTAGAAAACCTTGGAAGTTCGGAGCATCTAAAGTTGTGAAACATAGAAATGGGGAATATTACTTCCATCTTACTGTTTCTCAGGAAATCCCTGATAAAAAAATAGAAAATGCTTCGACTTTCATGGGAATTGATGTTGGAATTAATTATCTGGCAGTAGCTTCTACCACTGACAAAAAATGTAAGTTTTTTGCAGGTGGAGAAATAAAAAATACCAGAAATATATACAAGAAAATGAGAGCAAGATTACAATCTAAGGGAACTTTATCAGCAAAAAGATTAATGAAAAAATTATCTGGTAAAGAGCAACATCTTATGAAAGATGTTAATCATTGCATCTCTAAAGCTATTGTTAAATTTGCAGTTGAGAATAATGTTTCTGTTATTGGTTTTGAAGACTTGACTGGAATAAGAACCCGAACACAATGTAAAGTTAAGAAAAAATATCGTTATACTCATAGTAGTTGGGCTTTTAGACAACTACAAACGTTTGTTGAGTATAAAGCAAAAATAGCAGGTATCATTACTGAATATGTCGATCCTGCATACACTTCTAAAACGTGTTTCCGTTGTAATCATATTAGTAATAATAACAGAAGAGGGTTAGTGTTTCGGTGCAAAGCCTGTAACTATGAAAATAATGCTGATTTAAATGCTGCAAATAACATAGAACATCGAACCAGAGATTTTAGGTATATCTTAGAATCTCAGGGGTGCAAGTCAATCACCCATACGCATGAAATGATCTGAAAGAATAATCAGTGACATGCAAGCCTCCCACTTCAGTGGGGGGTAATTGACAGATTTGCTACTGCTTTCGAGAATTATTTAAAGATGGTAAAAAGTCTGAGAATTGAAAATACAAAATTGAGCTGAAGAATAAAAAGACAATAAAACCAGGAATAGCATGTAACAATGTGTAATAAGGTGTAAAAGCAGGTAAAAATCGGTGTATAAATAAAATTTTGGTGGGGCCGCTGAGATTTGGACTCAGGTCGCAAGACCCCCAGTCTTGCAGGATGGACCAGGCTACCCTACGGCCCCGCAGAGCAGGTTGTACTTCTTCAATGACAAAGCTCTTTCTTTGTTTGCCATCGTCAACTATTGTAATCAAATATGTAGTATAAATGAGTATCGGTAGAAGAAAGTCGGGATATTCTTTTTGTCATTTCTTCAATTGTAATCCGGTATTCATAGATTCTATTCTTATCTGGCTTTCTTAACAGGATCTGACCTGTTACGGTTTTTGAACATCAGCTTCTGAAGGCTTGCTCAATATGCTTTTTGCCCGCAGGACTCGCTGGATAATGGTAATGTGGGAGAACACGGTTATGAGTACGAGAGCCCAGCCAAGGAAGCCTGAAAGCCCTCCAAGGGCCAGGATAATCATTCTTTCCGTGCGTTCGGCAACCCCGACCGATAGTTTCCGGCAGCCTGCGGATTCTGCACGGGCCCGGGTATAGCTTACCAGGAAGGAGCCTATCAGGGCATAGCCTGCCCAGAGCCAGCCTTCGATTTGCACGATAGGAGAGAGGACAAGCCTGTCGTTCACCGCACCTGCAATTATCCCCAGGAATATCAGGCCGTCGGAGTAGCGGTCGCAAACCGAATCAAGTACGCCTCCGAAAGGCGTGATCCGGCCTTTTGCCCTTGCGACTCCCCCGTCAAGAGTATCAAAGACCCCGCTGAAAAGGATCAGGAGCCCACCCTCAAAAGGTTTCCCCAGCGCAAACGCTGCCCCTGCAGCCACGCTTACGGCAAAACCCAGTAAAGTAAGGGTATTCGGAGATAAGGGAATCAGGCGGGCAATGGGAATTATCAGCTTTCTTGCGCTATTTTTGAATTCGTCGAAAATTTTTAACCCCTTCCTTTTGCTGGCTACCTATATAGCCCTTGTACAATGATAATATGGTTAAACATTAGCTTATCTTTTTTGGAAAAAGATCCTGTCCAGATCTTTTAGTCCCCTGTAGAAAGTTCACGCAGTCCCGGAAATAGTTCTCCGGACAGAACATAAGGCAGCGATAATAAAAGAATCCCTGCCAAAAAGTAAACTTCAGTGATTTCTCAGTAATTCCGCAGTGATTTCTTGATGATTTTTCAGTGATTTCATATCAAGAAATAACTATTAAGATTTCATATCAAGAAGAAGCTTTTAAGGATTTCCTGTCAAAAAGGAAGTTTTAATGATCCGATTAAGGATACTTATTAAAGATACCCATTAAAGATACCCATTAAAGATACCCATTAAAGATACCCATTAAAGATGCCTGTTAAAGATAGAATAAGTCGCACGAGTTTAAAATGATATGGAGTTGAAAAATGGAAATAGTAGAAAAGCACAGGTCAAAGTGTACAGAATGCGGGCAGTGCCTTGAGGTCTGTCCTCGCTACAATGACCCTGGCTTGCTTGACAGGCTTTACGGATATCTGGAAGGGAGATCAGAGATTGACGCCGGATCCCTGCTGCGCTGCCTGACCTGCGGGCTCTGTACGGGTGCCTGTCCCGAGGGGCTGGGAATTAAAATGCTTATTTCTCCTGCCAGGCAGAAATGGGTGAATGAAAACGGACTTACCGACAGGCAGACGATGGTAGACCCTGAAGCTGAAAACAACCTTTTCAGGAAGATTGCCGAACTGGACGAAACTCCAGTATACAGGGAAAGTCCAGGTTCGGTAGTGTATTTTCCCGGCTGTGCGGGCACATATATCAACAAAATCATGGCACAGGCTGCAATTGCACTGCTGGAGAAAGCCTCAGTCGATTACACTGTCCTGAGCGGGGTTGAATACTGCTGCGGAGCCGTATCCGCAGGTGCCGGAGATTCCGGGCCTATCCACAGGAACGGACAGCGGAATATCGAAGAAATCCGGAAACGGGGAGCAAAAATCCTTATCACGGCCTGTCCGGGCTGTTTCAAGGCATTTAAAGATATCTACCCGAGAATGTTTGGAAAACTTGATTTTCAGGTGCTGCACGTCTCCCAGTACCTTGAGCTTCTGATAAGAGAAGGCAAATTTACTCCTGAAACTGTCCTCAAGCATAAGGTCTTTTATCATGATCCCTGCCACCTGACCAGGGCAATGGGGGTATATCGAGAAGCAAGAGATGTGCTTGAGCATATTCAGGGCACCGAACTTGCCAATGAAACCCCGGAAAATTCATCCTGCTGTGGTTTCGGAGGAGGGGTGAGAGTCAATTACCCGTCTGAATCCCTTGATGTGGCTTCTGACCGCTACAGGGCTGCCGAAAAACTGGGCTGTGATATAATTATCACAAACTGCGGGGGCTGCATGCAAAATCTTATTGAAGCAGGAAAGGATGAAAAAATAAAAGTTTTCGACTTTGCCGAATACCTTTCCCTCGCCTGCGGAATAAAAATCGAGAGGGAAGATTCCAGGATGCTGGAACTTGTCAACAGGGCTTACAAGCTCTGCATTTCAGGGTACGGGAAACCCAGAGGCTGATAATTAGATCTCGTAACTCATGTACTTTTTTATTTTCTTATCTTTCCAATCTCCTTATTTTTGATTTCTTTATTTTTGATTTCTTTATTTTCATTTCTTTATTTTTATTTCTTTATTTTCATTTCTTTATTTTTTGATTTTCTGAGGGAATCCTGAAAGGAGAGAATCCTGACCCGGGAAAAACCCCGATATATAAATTTTTCTTTTTTTCTGAGTTTTTTGGTCGGGCAATGCGGAAACTTTGCAAAAACAGAACACGGACTCTCTAAAAGACAGGTCTTCAGACATTTCTTCTCGAAATATATAAATCAAGATAAGTTAAAATCAGGTCAAATCAAGAACTATCGCTTTATTTAATTTCAAAAACGTCTGGAGATATACAGATGTCCAGGATCTACTTTCGATCCAATTTTGATTCAGTTTACCCAGTTCCAGCTCAGTTCAGGCCTACTTCATGTAGTTCCTGTAAAGTTTGTTCGTTTTAAGTTATTCACTAAACTTTTATGAAAATCCATTTTGAATATCTAATATTTATATTTTGGGATAATTCCATTTTGTTTTCTTCCTCAATATACTTATAAAACTCGCCATACCGAAAACTATTTATGTAACCCCTATTTTTGTTACAATTTTTTTGAAAAAATATATATATGAGAAAAGTTAACCTAGTTATTGGAGACATCTGAAAGACGAGTTATCAGACGGGATTAAAATGGCACAAAAAACACTCCCTCTGCTAAAATACTCATGAACCCCGGTCAACGTAATCATGAACTCTTCATGGTTTCATTGTCTCGCTTGTGGTAATCATGGTTTCCCACCCGTGATGATTGTGAGTTTCTTCCTGTGCATTTCATGGCTTCATCCAGAGGCATGAGTTTGCAACCTGATGTTCATGTATAATCGTGATAATCAGGAAGAGACGTCTCTACAGTTCAAAAACTAAAACGGAGGATGCAACTATTAGCAAAGAAGAATTGCTTCAGGAACTTGCAGGCGCTGTAGTTTCCTGCAAGAAGGATGCAGTACTCGCCGCTGTTGAAAAAGCTAAAGGAGAACTGGAACCTTCCGAAATAATTGAAAAAGGGCTCGCTGCAGGTATGAACGAAGTGGGTATCCGTTTCGAGAGAGGGAAACTTTTCCTTCCGCACGTGATGATAGCTGCCGATGCAATGACTGCAGGAGTTGCAGCCCTTAAGGACCTTATGCCTGAAGGGGCTTCAAGCTCAAAAGTGGGCGTCATTGTGAATGGTACGGTCGAAGGCGATGTCCATGACATAGGCAAATCTATCGTGTCCACCATGCTCCAGTCTGCCGGCTTTGAAGTATACGACATTGGCCGTGATGTCCCGGTCAGAAACTTTGTCGAAAAGGCAAAGGAAGTCGATGCTGACATGATAGGACTCTCAGCACTCATGACCACCACTCTCCAGGGCCAGAGGGATGTCATTGAGCTCCTCAAGGAAGAAGGCCTGAGAGACAGGGTAAAAGTTATGGTCGGCGGTGCACCCGCAACCCAGGCCTGGGCTGACAAGATCGGTGCAGACTGCTATGCCGAAAATGCAAGTGAAGCTGTCGCAAAGGCAAAAGAGCTGCTGGCTTAAATCATTCTTATTCGGAGGCTACAAAAATGGCAAAAAATAATGCAGTTGCAGGATTTAATGCACTTAATGGCGTAGAATTAAACCTTTTTACTACTGACGAACTTAAGGCAATTCACTATGCAACCATGGAAGTTCTGATGAACCCCGGGGTCCAGGTTTCTGATCCCGAAGCAAGGCAGATCTTCAAGGAGAATGGCTGTGAAGTTGATGAGAAGACCAATATTGTAAAAATTCCTGAATATGTTATACGGAAAGCCCTTCAGCTTGCACCATCAAGATTTGTACTCTGGGGCCGCGACAAAAAGAACAATACTGTCCAGGAATGTGGCGGCAAAGTGCACTGGACCTGTTTCGGTACCGGCGTCAAGGTCTGCAAATACCAGGACGGCAAGTATGTAACCGTCGACTCCGTTGAACAGGACATTGCAGACATCGCAAAACTTTGCGACTGGGCAGAAAACATTGACTACTTCTCTCTCCCGGTCTCTGCAAGGGATATTGCAGGCCAGGGTGCCCAGGACGTTCACGAAACCTTTACCCCTATAGCAAACACCTCAAAACACTTCCACCACATTGACCCTGTCGGCGAAAACGTCGAATACTACTGGGACATCGCAAAAGCCTACTATGGCGGCGATGAAGAAGAGGCAAGAAAGAAACCTATTTTCTCCATGCTGCTCTGCCCTACAAGCCCGCTTGAACTCAGTGTAAACGCCTGCCAGGTCATCATAAAAGGTGCCCGCCTGGGAATTCCGGTTAACGTCCTGAGTATGGCAATGTCAGGCGGATCCTCTCCTGTCTACCTTGCAGGAACCCTCGTAACCCACAATGCCGAAGTCCTCTCAGGTATCGCCCTTGCACAGCTTGCAGTGCCTGGTACAAAGGTATGGTATGGAAGCTCAACAACCACCTTCGACCTGAAGAAGGGAACTGCACCTGTCGGATCTCCTGAACTTGGCCTGATCAGTGGAGCTGTTGCCAAACTTGCACAGTTCTACGGTCTCCCCTCCTATGTGGCAGGTTCCTAGTCTGATGCCAAGGTTCCGGACAGCCAGGCAGGGCATGAAAAAACAATAACAACTCTCCTGCCTGCTCTTGCTGGTGCCAACACCATCTATGGAGCCGGAATGCTTGAGCTGGGAATGACTTTCTCAATGGAACAGCTTGTCATTGACAATGATATCTTCAGTATGGTCAAGAAAGCCATGCAGGGAGTTCCAGTCTCGGAAGAAACCCTTTCCGTCGAATCCATCCAGAAAGTAGGTATCGGAAATAACTTCCTCGCCCTCAAACAGACCAGGCAGCTTGTGGACTACCCATCCAGCCCAATGCTCATTGACAGGCGCATGTTTGGAGATTGGGCTGCAGCAGGCTCAAAAGACCTTGCGGCAGTCGCACACGAAAAGGTCGTGGATGTTCTTAAAAACCACCAGGTAAAACCCATCGATGCAGACATCCTCAAGGATATGAAAGCAGTCGTGGACAGGGCTGACAAAGCCTTCAAAGGCATGTAAACGGGATATTCAGGAGATCTAAAAATGGCAAACAAAGAAGATATCATTGCAAGAGCAAAAGACGCAATCACCGAATTTGATGACGAAATCGCAGCAGAAGTCGCAGAAGAAGCCCTTGCCGCAGGGATTGACCCTGTAGAACTCATTGAAAAAGGCTTTACCGCAGGCATGCAGGAAGTAGGAGAGCAGTTCGAGCAGGGCACTCTTTTCCTGCCCCACGTGCTTGCAGCGGCAGAAGCTATGAATGCAGGTATAGAAGTTATCAAGCCGGAAATGGAGAGGCGCAAATCCGAAACCAAGAGCCTCGGAACCGTTGTTATCGGGACCATTGAAGGCGACATTCACTCCATCGGGAAGGACATTGTTGCTTCCATGCTCAATATTGCAGGTTTCAAAGTCGTGGACCTCGGAAGAGACGTCCCGATCAAAACCTTTGTTGAAAAGGCAAAGGAAATAAAACCCCAGGTAATCGCATCTTCCGCCCTTATGACCACAACAATGGTCTACCAGATACAGATCGAGGAACAACTCAAGGAAGCAGGCATCCGCGATCAGGTTAAGACCATGGTAGGGGGCGCACCTGTTACCCAGGACTGGGCAGACAAGATCGGCGCTGACATTTATGGTGAAAGTGCCACAGATTCCGTAAATAAGGTAAAGGCAGCTTTACTCTAAAGCGGTTTGAATTGCAGAAAGTGTACTTTTTAAATACATTTTCTGCCACAACTTTATTTTGTGCAGTTTTCTGAGATCTGTAGCTCGGATATAGGTTTAAAAGCTCTCGCAAATCATACCATTCACAGGAATATTACAGACCGGTATTACTACAAAACGGCAGTATTACAAAACGGGTGTTACTACAAAATGGCTACAAGCACCTGTCACTAAAAAACAACCGTGTTACAAAAAGTGTGTTATTACAAAACAGGTGTATTAAAAACGGCTGTACTAAAAAACGGTTACTAAAAATTAAACGGCTGAAAACGATTGTAAAAAATGCCAACTTAGACGCAATCTGAAAAGCAGCTGAAAAACAGCAGTTAAAAAGAAGTTTGAAAATATTCCCGGAGATATGAAGCCTGCAAAAAGAGCTTTTGAGCTGCACTTTCAGGCTGTGGAATAGGGACTGGGAGATCCCCTGCCCTGAGGGAGTTCCGCAGTATTCTGAAAAATGGAGGGAACTTTTGTGGATTTGAAGACTTTAAAAAAACAGGAAAGTAAAAGAAAAGTCAGCAAAGGGTATATGTGGGCCCTTTTCTGTGCTGTTTTCTGGGGCATCTGGTATCTGCCAGGAACTGTTGTCTGGGTGCTCAACCCGTTCGATGAAATGTATGGCGCCATTGCCGAAACAAGTGGGGATGGCGTATCCCTTGTTATTACTGCTGTTCTCATCACTGCCTTTAATGCACTGACTGTTATGCTTGCGCTTATGCTGTGGAACGGAGTGCTTGGAAAATACGGAGAACTGGGCAGGACTCTTAAGGAATTCCACCCCTGCTCCAAATGGTTCTTCCTTGCCTCTATCTTCGGCGGCCCGATGGCAATTCTCGGTTCTTTTATTGCTATGGGCTTTATCGGAGGAGCATTTGCAGCCGTTGCCGGCCTTCTTTATCCTGTCGTAGGCTCGATTCTTGCCTATTACTGGTACGGGGAAAAGATCTCCAGAAGAGCGGCAATGGGTATAGGAGTCATCATTATTGGAGGAGTTACGATCTTTGGCGGTGGACTTCTGACTGAACTTTCTTCAGGCAATGTCCAGTGGATCGGATATCTCGGAGGCTTGATGGCTGCTGCCGGCTGGGGCATTGAAGGTGCAATTGCAGGTAAAGGGCTTGACATAGCAGAGCCGGATACGGGGCTGACCCTCCGCTTCCTTGGCGAGAACATTATCTGGTGGATTATTATCGTGCCGATACTTGCACTCGTAGGCTTTCCGATGTATTCCTTTGCGCTCCAGGCCTTTGAACCCCTGACCCTGCTGGTGCTGATCTTTGCAGGCATTACCTTTGGTTTCTGCTATGTCTGCTGGTACAAATCCTTCCCGCTTATCGGTGTCGGAAGAGGCCAGGGTATAGGAAACCTCTACGGGTTCTGTGCAATTATCTTCATTTTCCTCTTCTTCGGAGATGTTCCGGAATGGACCATCCTCGTAGGCGGCACTCTCTGTATTGCTGGAAGTTTCATCATGTTTACGGAAGATGCAAGCGCACTTGAAACTCTAAGAGGTGAATGAAATGACCGGAAACCGTCCTGTCAAATTCAGAATTCTGGAACTTTTCCTGGATGGGAAAGCATACTGGAACTACGAGATCGTTTCGAAGATCCAGGAAGAATACGGCATGAAAAGCAGCTACGACAGGGACAGCATTAACTTTGACATTATTGAACTGGCGTCCGGAGGGATGTTGAAAGACTTGGAGCAGAAAGTCGACGAAGAGGGAATCTACAAAAAAGGTTTCCTTCTGCACAGGTACGTAATCACCGACTTCGGAAGGGTCCGAGGTTCAGATGCCTGCCTTAAAGGCCTATAATTTCAAAGAGGGAAAAAGATGACACAAACAGCAGTGGCTCTGGAAGCCTACAATGGTTACTGGGCAAATTCCTTCATACCGGCAGCCGATATCATGTGGATGGTTTTGATCCTGATTCTGGCGATAGTAGCCCTCTGGCAGGCCAGAACCTTTGTATCCAAATTCTGAACCCCAGAATACAGCTTTTTAAACCAGAATATTAAAGGTAACGAGAAAGGTGAGAAAAAATGGCAACCGAATATGCTTTGCGCATGGGAGACGGGAAACGCGTCTTCCTAACAAAAGAGAAGATCATAGAGGAAATTGAGGCCGGTGTGGCAAACGCTGCCGACCTTGGTGAGATTCCTGACCTTAGTGTTGATGAGATTGACAAGCTTGCAGAAATCCTTATGATGCCCGGCAAGGCTGTCAGTGTCGAGCAGGGCATGGAAATTCCCGTAACACACGATATCGGCACTATAAGGCTTGACGGTGACCAGGGCAACAGTGGCGTTGGGATTCCCTCAAGCCGCTTAGTTGGCTGCATGATGCACGAGCGGGCTTTTGGTGCTGACACGATGGAACTCGGGCACATCGATTATAGTTTTAAGCCGGTAAAGCCTGTGGTTTCAAACGAGTGCCAGGCAATGGAAGTCTGCCAGCAGAACATGATTATTCCGCTGTTTTACGGCGCAATGCCCAATATGGGATTGTATTATACTCCGGATGGGCCATTTGAGAATCCCGGCGACCTGATGAAAGCTTTCAAGATTCAGGAAGCCTGGGAATCAATGGAACACGCTGCCGAACACCTGACAAGGGACACGGTCTGGATCATGCAGAAACTATTTGCCTCCGGGGCCGATGGGGTCAATTTCGACACAACGGCTGCCGCAGGCGACGGAGACTTTTACGGTACGCTTCATGCAATCCAGGCTCTTCGAAAGGAATTCCCTGACATGTACATCGAAGCAGGCATGGCCGGCGAAATGGTACTGGGAATGCATGGCGGGCTTCAGTACGACGGAGTAACCCTTGCAGGGCTCTGGCCGCACCAGCAGGCTCCGCTTGTTGCAAAGGCCGGAGCAAACGTTTTCGGGCCTGTGGTAAACACAAACACGAGCAAGACCTCAGCCTGGAACCTTGCGCGAGCGGTTACTTTCATAAAAGAAGCAGTTAAGGTTTCTACCCTGCCCTGTCATGTTGATATGGGTATGGGAGTTGGCGGAATCCCGATGCTTGAAACTCCTCCAATTGATGCGGTCACGAGGGCAAGCAAGGCAATGGTCGAGATTGCAGGCGTCGACGGCATATAGATCGGGGTCGGCGACCCTCTGGGTATGCCGATTTCCCACATAATGGCTTCAGGTATGACAGGCATGAGAGCTGCAGGCGACCTTGTTGCAAGAATGGAGTTCTCAAAGAACATGCGCATAGGCGAGGCAAAAGAATACGTGGCAAAGAAACTCGGAGTGGAGACAATGGACCTGGTAGACGAGCACGTTATGCGCGAGCTGCGTGAGGAGCTCGATATCGGGGTAATCACTTCGGTGCCGGGAGCTGCAAAAGGCATTGCTGCGAAAATGAATATCGAAAAACTGCTCGATATAAAGATAAATTCCTGCAACGTATTTAGAAAGCAGATAGCGTAAACCGAAGAATTCCGAAATAACTGCAAAGATACGGAGAAGGCGGGTACAGGTTTCCTGTAGCCTTTCTCAGAGTATTTCCCGGTAATATTCCTTAAGGATACTTCCTGGTAATATTCTTGAGAAAGGCTTGATTTTTCCGGATTTTCCCGCTTTCTCCGTTTGCAGGCTCTTATGAGTCGATTTGTGCTGCAAGAGCTGTGCGAATCGTCAGTTGTTGTTAAGAGGTAATTATAGGAGTGTGCTTGAAAATGAGCAACGAAAACAATGAAAACGGAGGGCTTCAGCGAACAATCGATTGGAAGCAGGGCCTTGCAATTGCCCTTGGGGTCCCTGTGCTGATTCTGCCATCCATAGGTTATTTTGCAAATTATGTCTGGGCCTTTGCAATCATCATCTGGGCGCTATCTGTCTTTCAGGGTTTCATGCAAAATTTTGCCTATGGGGAGCTTGCCACGATGTTCCCGAAAGCGTCAGGGCTTCCAGGGTACGCCCAGAGTGTCTTTACAAGTCGGGACGCAAATAACAAGTATGACCGCAGCAAACTGCTTGGAGGTTTCAGCGCCTGGAGCTACTGGTTTGCCTGGAACCCGGTTCTTGCAATCTTTTCGATCCTGATCGGAAGTTATCTCAAAGGCCTGATCCCTGCATTTGCAGGCGTGCCTGACCTGGCCATTTATCTTGCGTCCGGCGCAGTCGTATTCGTGCTTCTGATCCTGGTCAACTATCGAGGGCTCTCGGGCGGAGCAACGCTCGGGTATATTCTTGCCGTGCTTTCGCTTGCCCCTCTAATCCTTATTTCCCTTGCTCCCTTTGTAACCGGGCATTTTGAGATCAGCAATATTACCGGTGCCTGGCTGCCTCCAGACTGGAGCTGGGATATACAGCATATCCTGATCCTGCTCGGGCTTATGGCAATGGCCCAGTGGAGCGCCTGCGCCTGGGAAACCGCAGCAATTTACGGGCCTGAATATAAGCAGCCCAGATCGGATGTCCCAAAAGCCCTCTTTATCTGCGGCGCTATCTGTCTTGTAACCTTTATCCTGGTTCAGGCGGCCTGTACAGGAACCCTGGGAATTGAAGGAATCCTGGCCGAGCCGTTTTCTCCCATGCTGCCTTTAGCTCAGATGACTCTGGGCCCGATAGGTGGGGCTCTGACGATCCTTATGTTGATTGCGGCAATGATTCTCATCATCCAGACCGCTTTTCTCGGAGCTTCAAGGGCTATGTATTCCATGGCTGAAGAAGGAAATCTGCCAGGGTTTTTCGGAAAAATGAATCCGCACGGGACTCCGGTTAATGCGATGATTGTCATTGCCCTCTTGAACATGGGTTTCATTTTCCTGGGAACCCCTGCAGCTATACTGGCCGCATCAGCAATAGGTTATGTCTGCGCCAATGGGATAAGCCTGCTTGCATATTTCAAGGCAAAGTTTGACCCGAGATTCTCAAAACTTGAAAGACCGTTCAAAGCCCCCGGAGGTTGGCAATACATAGCCCTTTTCTTCGGGTTCTTTAACCTGCCTCTCTGTCTTATTGGAATAATATACCTGAACAGTCTTGAAGTAGGCTGGACTTCGACAATCGTGGGTTTTGTCGTGCTTGCTCTCTATCTACCTCTGTGGTATTATTCCCAGAATGAGAGCCGGGCAGCTTTAGAGAAGGATGGTTCTCTCCCAGGTGAATCAACGATATAACTTGTTTCGTGGATGCAGAAAGGGATTTAAAAACATGCGGTTACAGGAAATTATATAATTTTTATATAGTCCTGAAACTCCATGTTTATTTTTATTTATTATAATTAAAATATTTTATAATAAATGAGCTGTTTGTAATAAATAATACAATAAATAATACAATGAATGAAATCTTTGAATAAAAAAAATTATAAAATTAACATATTTATAATAAATCAGGTAATTTTATTCCTCCTTCATTCTACGTAAAAATAACCTGACCTGGCTGAAAATGAGGTTTAATGATGCGTGACTACATCCCGCTGAGGACCAGACTGATTCTTTACATCGTGCTTGGGGTTTTTCTTATCCTTACAGCTTCGACGGCTGTTATAATTTCTACGGTCACAGCGCAGGAGGAAAAACTTGCCTATCAGCAATCGATTGAGATGGCCTCCAGTTATGCGAATAAGTTTGATGCGGATATGAAAGCCAATCAGGCCACTGCAAGGACAATCTCCGGAACTATGGGAGCTTACAGTGCAGCAAATAGGGAGGAGGTACTGAAGATCCTTGAAAACCAGCTTCTCAAAAACCCTGAGCTTCTCGGAACTTATGTCGCTTTTGAGCCCGGGGCTTTTGACGGGAGAGATGCAGAGTATGTAAATGCCCCTGCGCATGATGCAACCGGCAGGTTCGTCCCCTACTGGCACAGGATAAGGGGGAATGTCACGGTTGAACCCCTTCTGCATTATGACCGGGCCGATTATTACCAGCTCCCGAAGAAAACGAAAAGTGACGTGCTTACGGAACCTTACTTTTATGAAGGGGTTTTCATGGTAAGCTATGTTTCCCCTATTTTTAAGGATGGAGAATTCGCCGGAGTAGGAGGGGTTGATGTCTCTCTTGAATACCTTAATGAGGCGGTAAGCGAGGTTCGGGCCTTTGAGACAGGGTATGCTTTTATGGTAAGCAATACCGGGATTTTGCTCTCCCATCCTGCGCATAAGGAATGGATAGGAAAGAAAAGCCTTCATGATTTTGAAGGAAAAGAAATCCAGAAAGCCGCATCCGATATACAGAAAGGGATAGGAGGGTACCTGGAGTCACTGGATCCGACAACAGGTAAAAAAGTGGTAATGTTCTACGAACCCGTTGAAACAGGTAAATTCGCTTTTGTGCTTGTAATCCCGAAAGAGGAAATGCTTGCAGGCGTTTCCGATCTCAGGAACAGGCTTCTTGTCATTTCTGCGATTTCAATCCTGTTCATGGCGGCCCTTGCATATATGATTGCCCGGTCCGTTACAGGCCCTATAGACAAAATTGTTGAGGATTTCAAGAAGATTGCCAGTGACGCTGTCAGGGGTGAACTTGGCGTAAGGGCAGATACGGATGTAGAAATCGATTTCCGCGAAATTCCGGTCGGCTTGAATGAAATTCTCAATGCCGTTATTGTTCCTATTCGGGAGACCATGAGGGTAAGCAATGCACTTTCTCAGGGAGAATTGAAAGAGCGGGTTTGCGTGAATATGCAGGGAGAATTCCGAGAACTGGGGGATACGCTTGATAAATTCTCTGCAAACCTGAACCGGATAATTGACGACTCAAATGCAGTCCTTACCGCGTTCCAGCAGAATGATTTTAAGCGGCAGATCAGTATACACGGACAGGGCGATTTTAAGCTGCTTACGGAGGGGATAGAAGAAGCCAGATGCTTCCTTGATAGAGCAACCGCCGAGAGGAAGGAGGCCGATAAGGCTCTTACCGACTATGCAGCCGAACTTGAGTTGTCTAACAAGCTTAAGGAAGAGCTGGAACTGGTAATTAATAACAGCCCTGTAATCGTTTTTTTGTGGAAATACGAGGAGGGCTGGCCTATTGAATTCGTTTCGGAGAACATTACCAGGCTGGGTTACGACGTTGAAGACTTTACCTCGAATAAAATTCTCTATAAGGATATCGTGCATCCCGAAGACCTGGAAAAAATGGCTGTCGAACTTAAGATGCACGTAGATACCGGCTGTGCGGATTACACCTCGGAATACCGGATTCTCACAAAATCGGGCGAGGTCCGGTGGGTTGACGAAAGGACGGTTATCCAGCGTAACGAGGAAGGGGAAGTCCACCTTCAGGGCATTATTCTGGACATAACCGAGCATAAGAAAGCCGAGGATGCACTCCTCCAGATGGAAGAAATCCGTAGAAAAGAAATCCATCACCGCATCAAGAATAATTTGCAGGTAATCTCCACGCTTCTATACCTCGAATCCGGGAATTTTACGGATAAAGATGTAATCGAAGCCTTCAGGGAC
>CAZSVY010000063.1:0-16100 GCA_964610495.1 uncultured Methanosarcinales archaeon | reverse complement strand
CGTGAACTTTCAGGACAACAACATCGTCTTCATCCTGGATGTCATCGAGTTCGACTTCCCAGGTGCTTTCACCGGTTCCGACTTCGATGATTTCGTCATCTACGAATTCTCCGTCCTTGGTGAATTCGAGCCAGACTTTCTTACCGTCAACATCGACCTGCTTGGCTTCGAGAGCATAGCCCTGGCCGAGGTCAAGGGTTTCGCCGGTTCTGACTGTATACTTGTCATCGCTGTCAAGAACGAGCTTTGCGAGCTTGTCAGCGCTGTTGGACTTCAGCGGGATGTACTTCTCAGCAAAGAAGCCCATTAAGCTATAGTTGTCCCATCCAGCAGCTGTATTCTGATATTCGTAATCAACCTGCTGAATGGTAGTGGTATAGACAAGTCCGCCCTCTCCAATTACATTGCCGTTGTTACCTGCAACGTTTTTGATGGAAAGAGTTTCAGTTGTGACATTGTCGTTAATGTCATAGTAGAATGCTGCAAACTGAGTAGCATCGATTGTAACACCATTGGTGCCTACAATACCCTGGATATTAGAGCCGTTAAACACAGGACCGCGGATCTCAACTACGTCTTGTGCACTTGCGGCGGATGCAAATACAGTCAGAAGCATGAGAGCAGCCAGTGTTACCGCTGCGAATCTCTTCATTTTATTGTTCCTCCATGTTTGTTAAGATATGTCGTATGTAAGAAGAAGTGTCGGGATCAACACTTTAAGGGTTTCACCATTCTTCACCAAATCAGACTTTTAGATTTCGTCTATTGCCGAAGAGGATTTCATTCCCTCCTTATCCCTCTAAATTGGATTACAAGTGTTCTATAAAATAATTGCCTTATTAAATCTTTTGTGGTCTATTTCAGGGAAATTAAAGAGGAAAAGCGCAAAACAACGATACAAATGACGGTAAATGTCGAAAGAGCTCAGGCAGGATATTCGTCAGGAGTTAACTTAAAAGATAAATTCGAAATACTTATAAAAGACTATGGAAAAAAAGATAATATAATCATAGAGCTTTAAGATAAATAATTTCAGATGATACTAGTTCTAAAAATCTATTTGGTAAGTTCATCCTGCACCACATATTAAGTTTTTTAAAAACAAGTAAACTTCAGGGATATGGATGAGGTTCCAGGCCGATGGGCCTTTTATGAACCGGCACTGACCTCCGAGAAGATAATTAATATGCATTTCCGAAGGTGAAAATATTAGTTCGCCCGGGGAGATCTATCCGTAAGGATACCCTCTCAATAGAATGCCTCTACTCGATCACTGGAGATATTAAGTCCGAGGAGACTTTATATAAAACCGGTGAAAGGATTGGAAAAAAATTGTAATGTGGTTTTAAATAGTTTTAAAGATCTCTAATAAGTACTTTCATTATTTTTATAATAATATTCAAAAACGAGCTTTTTTATGTTACCTTCAGTAGAAAATGGTACAATATTAGAAATTGACGATATAAAAAGAGAAATATAAAAAGAGCATTATATGATATCAGTAGTTTAGAAGAAGGCAAAAAAAAGCCTGATACGTTATGAATATAAGAGGAAACTAAATAAGATCATGAAACCAAGTAAAATCAGAAACCAAATAAGATCATATTCATAACTTAATAATATACACAGGTCTAAAAAACACGAAGGGGAATTTGCTTTGGAATGTAAAAATGTCATTCAGGATGCCATATGCAGGATAAAAGCCATCAAAGGCGTGGAAGATACTTATATTTTGAGTGAAGAAGACAAAGAGAAAATTTTTGAGCTTGAGAAAAAGGCCGAAGGAGCGGTCCTTATGGGGCTTGGTGTAGGAGACAACCAGGGAATTAAGGAAGTCTTCAAACGTCAGGTGATCATAGCCTTTACAACTAATATGAACTACGTCTGGCCTGAAGGGCCCAATGTATTGCTTATGCAGTATGGAGAAAAGGTTGGTGAAGACGTTTACGACCCCGAGAAACTTGAAGAGTGTAAAAAATGTAATGATATGCTGGTTATGGGTAACTTTGTGATCTACAAGAGTGCCGTGCCTAAGCCAAAGAATGCAAAGAAAGAACCAATAACTGTTGTCCTGCCGCCCCAGAAATGCCAGGATGTGGAATGCGTAGAAGGTGTGACCAATGCTGTACTCGCATCTCCCTCCACTCCCTCAGATGAGTACCTCAGGGCTGTAATGGGCCTTAAACCGGCAATAGGACTCGGAACTTTTATTATAGGGTTTGATCTCTGCTAAGCAAGCGACAAAGGAGAAAAAAGCGCGATCAAACGCAAGCCTTTCACAAGCCTTTTGAAAAAAGGCTTGACCGCAAACCTTTTCAGAGAAGGGTTGATCGCAAACTTTTTGAAAAAAAGTTTGATCAAAAACTGCGTGGTCGGCGTGATCAAACGGCGCTGCGTTTGAGGTTCGGGCTCTGCTAAGCAACCGACCTGTAAAAACTTATGGATATAAAAATGAAACAGGTTTGCGGAATGCGCATTAAGCTGCCTTGATACCTGATTATATCACCAATAAGATAAATTAAATGGCTTTATTAAAAGCCAGGAAAATCTTTTTTTAAATCCTTTTAAATTGACTTTATAAGACTGCCTTAGAAGAAAAAGCCGGAATCCACAAACCGGAAAGACGGAACTTGAGATGAGAGAAGAGAATTATAATAAGGCCTGCAGGGAAATCCTTGAAAAAGTATTTGCAGGCGAGATAGAAAACGAAAACCAGTTAAATAAGGTAAAAAAAGATGTCAGTAAACACTATCATCTGGCCAGCCTTCCCAGGAACGGAGACATCATAATCCAGGGATCACCCGAAGAGCAGGCAGTAATTAAAGAATTTTTGAGACGGAAGCCTGTAAGAACAATTTCCGGAGTTGCGGTAATTGCTGTAATGACCTCCCCGGCTCCATGCCCGCATGGAGTATGTCTGCCCTGTCCTGGAGGCCCAAACTCCACCTTCAGGTCGCCGCAGAGTTACATGGGAAGGGAACCTGCAGCCATGAGAGCAATCCAGCACGAGTTTGACCCATATGCCCAGGTTAGATCCAGGCTCTCCCAGCTTAAAGAGATCGGTCACGATGTAGAGAAAGTGGAACTGATAGTCATGGGAGGCACTTTTTCTGCACGCAGTCTCGATTACCAGGAATGGTTTATCAAACGCTGTCTTGAGGCAATGAACGATTTCACAGGTAAAGAGTGGAGGGAGAGCGCCTGGAGAATCGGAAAATCTTTACCTTATATTCCTCTTGAAGAGGTACAGAAAGCCAATGAAAAAGCTGAGATCCGCAATGTAGGCATTACATTCGAAACGCGTCCGGACTGGGCAGCAGAGAAACATGTGGACGAATTCCTCAGGCTGGGAGGAACTAAGGTAGAGCTCGGGGTTCAGAGTATTTATGACTTTGTGCTCACCCGTATGCAGAGAGGACATGGCGTTGCAGAGATTGTCAGGGCTAATCAGATATTAAGAGACAGCGCATTCAAGGTTGGATTCCATATGATGCCTCATCTGCCTGGCTCGGATTCAAAGCTGGACCTGAGAGGTTTCAAAAAGCTCTTCGAAGATTCTCGCTTCATGCCCGACTATCTCAAGATTTATCCTACCCTTGTAACTGAAGGAACCCCTCTATACAGGCTCTGGGAGGCAGGAGATTATGAGGCTCTTTCTGACGAAGAAGCCGCCGAACTGATTGCGGATATAAAAGGAATTCTGCCTAAATGGGTAAGACTCCAGCGTATCCAGCGTGATATTCCAGCTCACCAGATCTTTGCAGGGGTCCGAAAGAGTAATCTAAGACAGCTTGCAGAAGAAAAGCTGAGAGAAAAAGGAGGGAAGTGCCGCTGCATCCGTTGCAGGGAGGTAGGACATACTGGCCTGAAAGGGAGAAAAATAAATGAGGAAGACATCGGACTGACTGTAGAGACCTACGAAGCCTGCGGAGGCACAGAGCATTTCATCGCGTTTGAAGACCTTACCGCAGATGTCCTGATTGGATTCACACGCCTGCGTTTCCCTGCAGCCCCTCACCGCCCTGAACTGCAGGACGCCGCCCTGATAAGAGAACTGCATGTTTATGGTTCCATGGTACCCATCGGAAAAGGAGCAAAGCAAAAGGAGTGGCAACATAGAGGATATGGAAAGGAACTTCTGGAATATGCCGAGAAAATAGCGCATGAAACCGGCTACCGGAAACTTGCAGTTATTAGCGGAATAGGGGCCAGAGAATACTATAGGAAATTCGGGTATACTCTTGATAATGCATATATGTCAAAAGTTTTGAAAGACTAGGACCTGTGATTTTTATTCAGGTCACTAATCTTAGTCTGGAATCTTCTGAAACCGATCCTTCAAGTCAGTATATACGCCTTAAAGCTACGTTCGATACGCTAACTTAAGGATTTAATAAGCGATCAAAACCCAGAGAATAAGAGAGCACAGATTTTAGTAACCAGGCTTTCGGAGCTGAAGAGCACATTTTATAATAAGGTACTCTGTATAAATAAAGTTCTCTGGCTGAAAAGTCCTTTTTCTAAAATAGTTGGTATACTTAAAAAAGGTTTTACGGAAAAATATTAAATAGTATGGTATGATATCGTATACCTATTCTTCTCAAATATATAAAATATCATAATATAAATAAGAACTATCAATAAAAGTACCAGATCCATTTCACTAAGCTGCTTTTCAGAATTTCGAGAAGGATATAAACTTTAAGGAAAGAAGTCCTTCGAATTTGACAGATTATACTTAAAAATACTTAAAAATACAAAAATAAGGAGAATAGAAGCCATCGCTTTCATGTCTTAACTTTATAAAACTAATTTAAGAATTAGAAAGAACATGAAAAACGTTCATAAAAAATTAAATACTATAGGCCCTTAACATAACAAAAAACCTCAAGTATAAACGCCAGGTTTTGAAAAACGATTTATAAACTCTAGAATTCCAGAATAATTTCTAAAACAAAATAATTGGATTTTAGAGTTAATGAATCCAAAAGGTTTAAAAATAAATAGCTAAGTAAACCCCATAAAGGTAAAATTAAAAATCTTAAGATAAATTTTAAAAGCCAATAAAAACGTTAAGGAGTCCTGGAAACCCTAAAATCCGAAAGGGACTCCGCAAAAACCCTCAAACTTAAAGAAACCCTGAAGAGACTCTGACGAAGTCAAATGACCCTGAAAAAGATTCTGACGAGGCTCTAAAGAATTTTAAAGAAACCCTAAAAAATCCCTAAAACGCTCTAAAGCACCTTAAAATACCTGGAAACGAACGGTGATAAAAATGAAGATTAGAGTTGTAAGTTCAAAAGAAGAAATAGACACTTTAAAGCTTGATGAGGAAATTGTCCATCTTGCATTCAGACCATCTAACAAGGACATTTTTAAACTCATCCTGAAGTGTCCAGAGGTAAAAGCGATCCACATCCCAAGCTCATACAAGAAAACAATTTCCAGTTCTGCACAGATGTATCTTTCCATGCAGAATATTGCTTTACTTGAGGGTGATGTATGGGGTCACAGGAAAGACATCAATGAGTACTCCGAAGTGTCCCAGCACGTTTTTGACCGCATAGAGGAACTCAAGGAAGAAGGGCTTTCCGAAGAAGACACTATAGAAAGGCTTGTAAGAGAAACAAGACTCAGCCCGGATTTTGTAAGTTTTATTATATCCAATTAAAAATCGTATAGGCCGGTCAGATCCTGATCGGTATTTATTTTTTCTTATAAAAGATTGCTCAAATTGATTATGTCGCTCAAACTCTTTTTTGGATTTCGCGTAAATCTCTCTGAGATAATTTTTCGTGCTCTGCTGCCAACTTTCAGAAATATTCCAATTGTAAATATTTGGCTGAAAAACCGGTACGTTTAAGAAGATCCGGCGTTTCGAGAGAAAATTACATTCCAGGTGCAGAATCTTTTCAGAACTTCTAATCGATAATCAACGTTAATCTCAGATAGCGGGTGTTGGTTTCAGAGGATTGATTCTGGTTTCGGATAACGGATATTAGTTCCAGATAATGGATCTTAGTCAGTTTTAGGCGATCGATGGTAGTTTCAGATCATGGATATAAATTTTCTTATCGTGGAATTTTATTCAAGCGGAAATATCGCTCCTGTCCATTCAAAGTGAAAAGACTGCGTTCTGAGTAAAAAGCTTAAGTAAAATAGCGAAAACATTTAACAGGATTTTATGACCGAGTTTGAACGCATGCTTGTAAACTCATTTAATGCATATATTGAAGAAAACGGGATAAGAGCTATCTCCTACAGGCTTAAGCAGCATAGATTCACTCCGCAGTTTCTTGATGTGCTTGTTGATTCTCTTAATCCGGACTTATACCTGGGAATTGAATGCAAAAGCATTTCAGTGGACAAAGGAGCAAATGCACTTTACTTCTCTCAGCACTTTACCGTGGATAAAAAAGGGATTCATCAGATAGAAAGGATTTCGGATTACCTGAATAAATCCGGAAGACGTGGATTTCTTGCAGTGGAACTTCGCCTGGGACCCGGGCACGGCAGGGAAGCATATATGGTTCCCTGGAAAGAGCTGGAAAAAGAATATTTTACTCAGAATCTCAAACTTACATTACAGGAGATCCGAAGCTTTCCCGAAATAAAAAGAGAAGGAAAAGATTATAAGGTTGATCCGAGGGAATGGGAAAGAAAATAAAGTAGGCAAAAGCGACTAATTGAGGCAAGCAGAGATTGTGGAGAAAATAATGTCTGAGACAATGAAAGCACTTCAAAACGAAGCGGCAAGGTGTGCCGAAGAAATTAAAAAATACAAATCAGTCCACGTTGTATCCCATATCGATGCAGATGGGCTGACTTCTGCAGGAATTATCTGTACCGCCCTTCAAAGAGGCGATTTTGAATATACGACACGTTTCGTCAAGCAACTAGATGAAAAGGCTCTTGATACCATCGCAGATGAAAATCATAATATTGTCATTTTTACGGATCTGGGAAGCGGGATGTGCGAACCGATAAAGTCTCGCGGGATCCATGCGGTCATCTCAGACCATCACCAGCCTCAGGGAAATCATCAATTTCACCTGAATCCTCACCTTTTCGGAGCAAATGGTTCCTATGAGTTGAGCGGATCAGGAAGTACTTACCTGCTGGCTTCAGCCCTCGGAAAAAATAAGGATCTTTCCTCGCTGGCCATAGTAGGAGCGGTTGGGGATATGCAGCACCTGAAAATGGGGCAGCTTGTCGGGATCAACAGGGAAATTCTGGAAGAAGGGGTTAGAGAAGGCACTCTCCAGTTCAAAAAGGATCTGACCCTATTTGGAAAGCAAACGCGTCCTATTTATAAATTAATGCAATATTCTTCAGATCCTTACCTTCCTGGACTTACAGGGGACGAAGAAGCGTGCATTGAATTTCTTCATTCCCTTAACATTCGATTCAGCCAGGACGAACGCTTGAGGCGCTGGATTGACCTTGAAATCCTGGAAAAACAGAAGATTGTCTCAGGGCTCATTCAGTACTGCCTGAAATCAGGTATGCCTTCGTACAAGATCGAGCGCCTGATAGGAGAGGTTTACGTCCTTCGGGGAGAAAAAGAAGGTACGGAAATGAGAGACGCTTCAGAGTTTTCAACTCTTCTCAACGCCACTGCACGCTATGACCATGCCGAGATCGGACTTGCGGTCTGCATGGGAAATCGAGAAGAAGCTTATGAAGATGCCCGCAAATTGCTTGCCGAACATAGACAGAATCTTGTTAACGGACTCATGTATGTCAAAGAAAAAGGGGTTGTCCAGCTTGAGAATATCCAGTACTTCGATGCAGGCTCGGAAATAAAAGAAACTATTGTGGGAATTATTGCAGGGATGAGTTCTACATTAGTTGAAAACAGAAATCTTCCCATTATTGCTTTTGCAAAAGCCGAAGGAGGGATCAAAGTCTCAGCAAGGGGAACCCAGGATCTGATCCGCAGAGGGGTTAACCTTTCGGAAGCCATGTCGATGGTCTCGGCTGAAGTTGGTGGTGCAGGCGGCGGGCACGATATTGCAGCAGGAGCGACTATTCCCGATGGCAAGAAGGAAGAATTTGCAAGAAAACTGGATCTGTTTGTAGGAGAGCAGCTGCGAAGAAAGGCACATCCAAAGTAAAGAAACCAGCCTTCGGAAACATACTCCGAAAAGCTGAATTGAATAGTAAATAAAGGCTCAATAAAAGCAAAGAGATTTTTAGAATAAGATTTACCATTGAGCCTTAAACCAGATCTTCAATCCTGCTCATCTCTTTGAATGAAATTAGCCTTGACATTGCACTGGTATCTATGGAAATCCCATATTCCTGTACAACAGCCATAGGATTTGTCCCTCCTATAACAACTATTCCGAGATGATCTCTCTCGATGGGAACATCCAGAACCCGTGTATTTGGTTCCCCGACTTCGAGAATTCCACTGAAACCTGCATCCAGAAGGTCAGAAAGGCAGCTTTCGATTTCATCTCTTGCAACCATAGGAGCTTCCCTGAGGTTTGCTAAAACCTTGCCTGAACCTGTCCTGAGCATTTCCGACACAGAAGTAATACCCTGTGACATCAGGATTTCAAGCGGATCTACAGTCGTACTTACATAGGTCAGCACATCAGTAAAACGTACCGGAATTCCATTTCGGATCTGAACAACTCCTCCAAGTTTAGGATTTATAGGAATTCCTGCCTTTAGCAGTACGCCGTCAATCGTAATACTGCATACTGTCCCGATACCTACCTTTCCTTTTTCAATAGTCAGGTCTCCGATAGATTCTCCCTCGGAAATTATCTTAACATACGGAGTTACCGAAAGCCCACTTGAAATTACCATCTTAAAGATCCCAAGCACGTCATCCAGATCTTTTTTATCAATAAGTGAGAGATTAAGTATAATATCTCCATCCATTTTTTTAGGATCAAACGTAGTCCTGTACATGAGATCCTTTATTCTGGATGATGTAAACTGAATACGGTATCCATTTTTTTGCATTTCAAACCTCCAGTAATTGAAAGTATTTATACCTAATATAAGTTATGTATTCGTAGCCGCAATATATTCTTTGGCCCTTATTAATTATTTTCTGGAATCTCACCTGCTGCCTGAACTGGATTCTACCTTAGGGATAGGAAAGATAAAGAGTAAGGATTTCCTGAGAGAAAGGTACCGAAAGAGAAAATAAAAATACAGTCCGTTTAAGCTGGGAAAAACCTTTTTACTCAGAGCACTCCTGTTAAGAATCCTGTAAAATCCTGTGGAGCTGTCAAAAACCTGAGTTTTTCAACTTTATTTATAAGCTCATACATACTTTCTCCGGGACCCAACCCGAGCTCATCGTATGCAAGAGGTTCAAGATGACGGATAGGCGGGATATTCCTGTAAAGCGGATTTTTGACAAAGCCATCTTTAAGAAGGAAGTAAGAAGCTCCGGAAAGTCTTTTTATAGGCTCATAAACCGAGGAAAAGTCGCGGCAAACCCAGTTTGCCATTTCAAGAGTTTTTTCGGAAGCGTTTATAGTCACATGCCCATATCCAGGAGGAACAAGCACTAAATCTCCTTTCTCCGCTGTAATAACTACAACATCCAGAACAAGATCTTCCTCTCCGTTTTTTACCTTTTGCAGAAGATAGGTAGCAGAACCTTCAAGTACCTGATAGATCTCAGGATAGGAAATGTCTGTTCCTGGAACGCGCGGATGGTAGTGACCTACAGTTTTGATATATTCCGATCCAAGCATTCGGGGAGGGATTACAGTAATGTCATATCTCAGATGATGAGCTTTAATTGCGTCAAGGTCAGAGTCGCTTTTCGCAAGGTCCCGAAACATGTAGTATACATCTCGATTTCTTTCCGCTGTTTCTTCAAACCACTCCCTATCAAACACTACGTCTTCCATGTCGTGGAGTTTTCTTACATCTGCCACAGTGACTTTATCCCCGAACTTCAGTGTTACTTCCATTGAATTCCCCTTTCCTACCAGAGCATATAGATAATATTCAAATTGCAAACAAGAATTGCCATAAAGCTGCCAATACATTACCAGAGTCGACTACCAGAAACAGCAATATAAGTATATAAATTAACTGACGGAAATATTATTTGCTGCCTGATATTTTACCTCTTGTCAATTCCAAACCTGAAACACTTTATCTCTCAGGTCTTCAGAGCGTTTTCAACCATTCTAGGGTAGGTAAGCTCTATAATAGTTTTCAGATTAACTATATCTTCTCGGTTATATTTAATTAGTTTGTCGAGAGCTCCCTGATCTCCTCTCTCATATTGTCTCCAGAGCCTTACGGCATCGAATCCTGTCAAACCCTCGGTACCATCACTTCGAGAGATTCCAAGCAACTTTTCTATATTTTTTAGGCCTCCGTTATACCCTATTCGCCTTAAAGGGTACATGAGGTCTATATGGAGCTGCTTGAACTCAATTTCGGGAAATTCGGATTTTATGAAAGGTAGATCGAAACGAGCACCGTTGAAGGAGACAAGCAGCCTGTATTTTGAAAACTCTTCTACAATATCATCAAGGTTAATATCCTTTATGTAGACCTTTGATTCTTTTCCGTTGTAAATTCCCACAATGGTTATTTTATCCCTGGACTTAGAGAGTCCAGTTGTTTCAATGTCTACGAATGCGGCAGAATCGGTAAATAAGGAATATGCCCTCCAGTGTTCTGCAGAAGGAAGACATTGCGAAAAAAAGCAATGATCTTTTGCTGCCAGGTGTTCAGAAGATTTCCTTACCTCTTGACAGATTCTGGCTTTTCGTGATGAAGGTATGGAAATCCTGTCTTCCATCTCAAGGAATTCTTCCCATGTGTGTATTCCTTGAGCCCAGATTTTTTGCTCAAGGCCCTTCCCTACACCTGGAATATGAATGTATGTATTATTCAGCATGTTTCCCCTGAACCATTTGGGGGTAATATTTAATAAAAATACTGCATGAAATCTGAAAGTGTTTGAAAGAAAAAACAATAAATTCAAGAGCTAAACGGCAAGAAACATTATAAAGATGCGAGCATAGATAAATATAAAAATCGTAGTGGACCGTAATAAAAAATCATATTACAGGATAAATTTTTAAAGTTGGAAGTTCAGAGATTACCCTAAAATAAATTGTTTAACACAGGTGTACAATTAATGGCTAAAATCTCCGTAATTGGTGCAGGAAATGTAGGGGCGACTACAGTCCAGCGGCTAGTTGAACTTGAACTTGGCGAAATAGTCATGACAGATATCGTGGAAGGACTGCCTCAAGGCAAGGCCCTTGATCTAATGCAAGCAGGCGCAATAAAGGGTTACGACACGCCTATACTTGGGACCAATGACTATGCAGATATCGCAGGCTCTGACCTTGTAATTATTACGGCAGGGATTGCAAGAAAACCCGGAATGACTCGGGAAGATCTGATCAAGACGAACTCCAAAATAATAACAGAAGTATCTAAAAATATTGCAAAATATGCTCCAGAATCCATAGTAATTAGTGTAACAAATCCGCTTGACATTATAACCTACGTAGCTATGAAATCAACAGGCTTTGAGACGAAAAAAGTATTCGGAATGAGCGGGGTTCTGGATTCGGGACGTTTTGCAAGCTTTATTGCAGAAGAACTGAAGTGCTCGAAAAAAGATGTACAGGCAATGGTTATAGGAGGACATGGAGATCTCATGGTTCCTCTTCCCCAGTATACAACAGTATCAGGAGTTCCGCTCACTGATCTGCTTTCAGGTGATAGAATTGCCAGGCTGGTAGAGAGGACAGTAAACGGCGGAGCAGAAATCGTGGAACTCCTTAAACAGGGCAGTGCTTTTTATGCCCCCTCGGCAGCTATCGTCTCGATGGCGGAAGCTGTGATTAAAGACTCAAAGAGAATATTGCCTGCTTCGGCTTACCTGGAAGGACAGTACGGGCAGGAAGGTATTTACTTCGGTGTACCCGTGAAACTTGGGGCATCCGGAGTCGAAGAAATCCTTGAACTCAAGCTCGATGAGAACCAGTACGAAATCCTCAGGAAATCCTCAGAAACTATTCGAAAAGTGATTTCACAGCTGGAAGTATAAGCGAATAAACTGGAATAAGAGATAAACTGAAATTCAAAAGTAAGCAAATCAGAGTAAAAAGAAAGGTTATATAAAAGACTAAAGAGTTCTGCTCACAGGTAGCTTAGAATTTACCTGTGGGCCAGAAAAAAAATTCTCAAAACGATATCATTAAAACATATCGTTCTCATTCTGGGTAGTTACAGGGAAATGGTAAATAAGCTGTATTCTTTGAGCAAGTAAGGGCAAAAACAGCTTAAAGTTAAAGCTCCCTTCTCTTTATTCAAACATCGGATAACGAATTTAACAAACCTAAACCACTTTTACCTCTTGCTAATTTAAATAAGAGGATTTATTATAATAATGACTGAGATTCCATTTTTACCTGGAAATGCGAAATAAAACTGGTAATTATATAAAGTCGGTAAAACTGTAAGATATATAAGTATGTTTTTCATATAAGGTTAGGAGAAAGATTTAAATTAATTTACAAAGCAGGGATATAATGCGCTCAGAACTTACATCACTTTTTGGTTTAAACATATACACAAACACTGGTGTTTATGTAGGGAAGTTGCAGGACCTCGTAATTGATATAGAGGAACAGAAAATTACCGGGCTTGCTATTTCGGATATTAATAGGGAGCTTTTTGACCTTACTAGCAGAGGCGTAATTATTCCTTACCGATGGGTTATAACGGCAGCAGATATCATTATAGTAAGAGACGTTATCCAGAGATACAAGAAGCGAAAAGAAGATTAAGCAAATCTCGAAAGGTACATGAAAGACCGGGAAATCTATGCTGAAATGCGCTGTATCCCTCCAGTGGTTTTGCGCGCTGACGGCAGGAATTTTAAAAATACGCTTTCGGGCCTGGGCTTTAAAAAACCCTATGATCAAATTTTCGCCAGGGCGATGGCGGATACTGCTGAACTTTTTATTAAGAAAAGTGGTTTAAGCCCTCTCGTTGCCTATACTTTTTCGGACGAAATCAGTTTTCTCTTCATGGAACTTCCCTTTGAAGGAAGAGTGGAAAAAATTGACTCTGTTGTGGCAAGCTTTCTGGGAAGCGCACTTACTATAAACCTGCAGCTTGAAAAACCTGTGGCTTTTGATTCCAGGATAGTGGTTCTTCAAAAAGAGGAGATTCCTGCATATTTTCACTGGAGACAGCTTGAAGCCTGGCGCAATTTTGTGGCAGCCTGGGGATATTATACGCTGAGAAATGAAGGAATAGATAAGATTGAGGCTTCGAAATATCTCAAAGGAAAAAAAGAATGGGAAATCCACGAAATGCTTTTTGAGAGAGGAATCAATCTTGCGACGCTTCCTGCCTGGCAGAGGAGAGGAGTTATTATTTTGAGAGAGGAATATGAAATCTCTGGCTTTAATCCTGTGCTTGGTAAAGAGGTAAAATCTCTGCGCACAAGGGTCATTCAGAATTGGGAAATCCCGAATTTTAAATCCGAAGAGGGCATGGCGTTTTTACAGAAACTTATTAATAGAAATTAAGTTTTTGAGGATAAGAAAAGAAAAGGAATGTAGAGGCAATGGACAGACTCGAACTTATAAAAAGGAATGTTCAGGAAATTGTAACTGAAGGAGAACTTGAAGAACTTCTTAATAAAAAAGAAGCTCCCCGTGCCTATGTAGGATACGAACCAAGCGGGAAAATCCATATGGGGCATGTTCTTACAGTAAATAAACTGATTGATCTGCAGAAGGCCGGATTTGAAATTACAGTCCTGCTTGCGGATGTACACGCTTATCTCAATAGAAAAGGCACGCTTGAAGAGGTCAGAAAGATTGCAGATTATAACAGGCGCTGCTTTATCGCCCTCGGGCTTGATGAAGGAAAAACTGATTTCGTTTATGGGTCTGATTATCAGCTTGGGGCAGAGTACATGTTAAATGTTCTCAAACTTTCAAGGGCAGTGACTCTGAATCGGGCACGCAGGAGTATGGACGAAGTCGGGCGTGCTATGGACGACCCAACCGTTTCCCAGATGGTTTATCCATTGATGCAGGCTGTTGACATTGCCATGCTCGGAGTTGATATCGCAGTTGGAGGTATTGACCAGAGAAAAATCCATATGCTTGCCCGTGAAAATTTAAAGAGCCTCGGATTCGAAACACCTATTTGCATTCACACCCCAATTCTCGTCGGACTGGACGGAACCAAGATGGCTTCTTCAAAGGACAACTTCATTTCAGTGGACGACACCGAAGAAGAAATCTATCGAAAGTTTAAGAAAGCCTACTGCAAGATAGGGGACACGGAAGAAAACCCGATTCTGGCCCTTTTCCGCTACCATATATTCCCCAGATACGAAACCGTTGTCATAGAGAGACCTGAGAAATTCGGTGGAAATATAACGTATACCAGTTACGAAGAAATGAAAAATGCTTTTGTAGCAGAAAGTGTTCATCCTATGGACCTGAAAAATTCAGCCGCAAAGTATATAAATGAGATACTGGATTCTGTCCGGAAAGTTCTGCTCTAAGTTACGGAGATGGCCGGGCTCTTCCCGGCCACTTCAGAGAAAGTATAAGTATGAAACATATATCCAAAGCATAAACCCATGCTCACGTAAAATTGTTTATTTAGATAAGAGACTTCTTCTGGAAATGGAGGAAGCCCTTGGATAAAATGTTATATAGCTATAGGTCATAGAATATTTGAAGGGTGTTTAGCTATCCAGGGTGCTTTTATGAAATATATTTACCAGGACTCTACGGAACTGCCTGTACAGCGGGATTTCATTGAGGATCTGAAAACTTTTTTAGATATAACTTCCCGAGTAATCCCTCTGGAAAACTCCATAATAGAGATAAAGTGCAAGCATAAAGAAGCACTCCATGAATTGAAGAGTAGAATAGAAGGAATGAATAATTTTGAAGAGAGGCTCGAGATCTTACTCAAAAAATTAGTAAATGAAGCTGACATCGAGGATATTATACCCTGTACTAACGCAGTCCTGCAAACCTGCAGTGAGAATCTCGGAAAAAGAAGAGAGATCCTCGAAGCCGAGTGCGCAAAAATAGGGAATGGAACTCCTTCTGAATATAAAAAATTTGAAGGGAAAATACTTGAAGTTCTTAGCAGGTTTTTAATCTCAGGGGTTTACGGAGCTGAAAAGAGATTTGAACTTTCCAGCAGTACAGGTGGCATTTCAGGAGAAATGGAAGGTTGGGTCTCAGGCTTGCAGTATCATTACAGGCTCGGCTTTACAGAAGAGATCCTGACAGTAGAAAAACTGTTTGGAAACTTAAGCCTGCCAGGGTGGACACGGGCCGGTATCCTGCGAAAAGAAGAAAAAATAAAAATGCAGGACCTTTCCGAATTCCTTGTAACTTTCCTGGAATATGATACCCAGAAAAACGTACGCATAACCCTTGAAAATAAAAAGGCAAACCGGAAATTCAGGATAGAAGGCGGAGATCACAGGTACTTTGTATATGAAGACGATAAGGAAATCACCGCTGATAAAGAGCTTGGGGCTTTTATTGATATGGAAAGCCTTGCCAGAATTCCTGAAAAAGTTCAGGCTTATTTCAGGGCAAATATTAGCACTTATACCCTTTCAAAAGTCCTCCTTGACGAAGAGGATGCAGTCTCCACAAACCAAATCTTCGATTGCCTGAAAGTGATTGCCGAGCAGTATGGCGTAATCGTTCAGGAGTGCCTGGCAAAAGGACACAATAAGGAAGAGATAACCATCAAAATGGAAGAAGCTGATGGCACACGGACTGAAAAGTATATAACAAAGGCCGAAATCTATACACAGCTTGCCGAGGTAGGAAGTGAAGGTATCGAGATTGCCGGAATACTTGGTGTTGATAGCAGAACTCAAATCAAAGACAGAAAATATCTAATTGTCTAAACCTTATTATAACTTTTATTTGATCTTTTAATCTACTTTTTGGTCGTCCTTTTTTATCCGGTTGATGTTTTGAAATATCTAAATGTCATTAAATCCCTTAATTTCCATTTTGACTCCGTAATTTTTGCCTCTCTTGCAGGCGTATTCTTGCATTTAATGCCTCTTTCATCTTCATATG
>CAZSVY010000062.1:0-8947 GCA_964610495.1 uncultured Methanosarcinales archaeon | reverse complement strand
TAAACTCTTTTAATCAGTTAAGTTGCCTTACTTTTTACAAGCATACTATTTTAATTTATACTTTATAAGCTTGTAGCGTAACAATAATTCGTTTTTAGCACAGCAGTATTTTTTCAAACCCGGCTTTGACAGTTGAGGGCTTTACAGCTCACAGCCTGAAATCAAGCTTAATCTCAGTATAACATCTCTTCTATATTTTGGGTACATACTATATATTTTGGACATCTCTCCTATATTCTGGATATATCTTCTATATTTTCAGGTATCAGTCTCTATAACTTCATATTGTATCTCGCCCTTTTATTACAAAATTATATTTTAAGTAATTCAGGCATGAACTTCTACAGATAATTTTATAATTCCCGAAGTCCATAAGTAAATATCTGAAAAAACAGGCTATCTGTCTGAGAAAAATCCATTATCTTTATTAAATATCGAAAGGGGTTTATATGGCACAAACAATTGAAAATGAAAGTAAAGGAACAGAAACGGGAAAAAAGAGTTCCAAAATTCAGGAAAAAGTTGGAAAGCTTGGGAACGATATCGATACTCTTGCAAAGAAGACAGGGGATGAAGCCTCTAAACTTGCAAAGAGTATAAACTCAGAAATAAAATCTCTCTCGGAAGAAATAAAATCGATTGACGTAAAGGATGAAGTAAAGAGCATCACTGGCAGGGTTGAAAGACTCGTCGATATATCAGGTGACAGTGCAAAAAAACTTGCCTCAGAGCTCAAGACCGATGTAAAGAAACTGGTAGAGAAGATCGAAAGCCCGATCTCAAAGAAAAAATGAAAGCGGCAAAATGACAGATTAGAATGTGGGAATCTTCCAGACGAGAAGGTAAATCTCTCATCCTAACCTTCTCTTTTATTATCTGCTGTTTTTCAAGAACATGTATTCACAAAATTGTTCGGATTCCATATTCTATGCCTTCAATGTTTTTTTCATCTGGCAGATCAGTAAGAATCAGGATTTCTCAAAAAGTCCCGAACAATCTGCCGGCTTCTTCCAGACTGATCACCTTTGAGGCAGAATAACTGAGGTCTTTTACGGTTGATTTGAGCTGATATTCAGTTCGGGAATTGGAATTTAAATTCTTCTATTTGGTTTATAGAGTTAGTTTTATTATTCAGCACTGTCTATGTATAAAATAACTTGGAGGGAACAGAACGCAACCATACTCCGGCTTTTTCAGGAGGTTTATAGCCTCGATAATCGATATTTTTGTAATCACTCTGCTTTTTGTGTTTATCCAGTTAATCGCAGAAACCCTGGATGAGACCTTTTTCTACGTTCTGTTCTTTCTAACGATGTGGATTTATTTTGCCTTCCAGGAGAGTTCTACCCGAAGGGGGACAGTGGGCAAGCAAGCTATGAACCTCATTGTTACTGACCTTAAAGGAAACAGAATTTCCTTTATGCAGGCAACAAAGCGCTTTGTTATGAAAATTCTCGCTGCAATTCCCCTCTTTACAGGATTTCTCTTGATCTTTTTTACTTCAAAAAAGCAGGCATTTCACGATATCGTTGCAAAGACCGTGGTGATTATTCAGGAGGACTGATCTTAACTTAATTCTTTTCTCTCTTTTTCCTTTATTCTTTTTCTTTGACCTTTTCCTTTATTCTTTTTCTCGTTTTTTCTCCTTTCCTCTCACTTCACACACCATACTAATTTTTTTACTATGAGTACTTTTTTTTATTATGATACCTTAATGATTAATGGGAAGTCATTTGCCGCCAGAGCAATTAAGGGAAGTTTATTATGCCTGTTTCTTTCAATCCGCACAATTCTATCCAGAACAATCCGGTAAGCTTTCAAAGAATTCTCTCAAGCCATTTGTCTGATATCTCTTTTTCTCCCGAGCCTGTGGAAGAAATAAAACTATTTCTCGATATGGATGGAGTCCTTACGGATTTTACCGGCGCCTGTGAAAAACTGGGTGACAATATGATGTTCTGGTACAGCAACGATAGAGAACTCTTCTGGAAAAAAATTACATTTGCGGGAATCGAGTTCTGGTCGGAGATGTCCTGGATGCCCGGAGGGAGGGAACTGCATGGATTTCTTAGAAATTCGGGCCTCTGTCCGACAATCCTTTCTGCGCTCCCCGGCCCTGAGAGAAAAAAAGCCTTAACCAATGCGAGAGAGGGAAAAATCAAATGGCTCAGGAAAGAACTGGGGTCCTCTTACGCAGAAACTGCAATTCTCTGTTACCGCCCGGAAAAAGCCTTACAATCAGGGGTTGCAAGGGTTCTTATTGATGATAACTCCGAAAACATCCACGAATGGGAAGAAGCAGGAGGTATCGGAATCCTGCATAAGAATACCAGCCGGACAATCAGGTGTTTCGGTAAGATTCTTGAAGTCGAGCAAAAGTTTCGATAGATCGAATTTTACAGGGAATTTTATTAATCCACGTATTCAAGCTGAAAAGTATCATGTCCAGAAGCCCTGAATCCTGGTAGTAATGTATTTTCAGACTCAAAAATAAAAATATAATAATGGTATCAGGACAAGAGCTTCCGGAAACGACTGAAAAGATTAAGCTTCTTAATTACAGGCTACAATAAGAGCCACAAGATTTTGCCTGTGGTTTTTGATATCTCCTCCTTCCGCACTCTTCAACCACTTTTTCCCGCCGTGGATTGCATGGTCCCCGCAGATAAAGAAAATCGTTCCTTTTTCCGCGTTCCGGTAAATCTCACCAAGATTTTCATCTATAGCTTTTGCAGCCTTTCTAAGTTCGTCCCAGCTTTCTGCCCTGTGAGAAAAACGGTCAAGAGCCCTGAGATGAACCGCCAGGATATCGGGCTTTTCTTTGAGGGCAAGTACCGCATAATTCGTAATTTGAAGGTCATAATCCAGGATATCTTCGGAATTCGGGACTCCATAAAAGTCCTTTATCCTTCCCCTGAAACTTTCCGCACCCTCGGACTCTATAACCGCAGACGCTTTCATGCCTGCCCTGTAAGCCCATTCCATCACGCTTTTCAGTCTCGGGTTTTCCGAATCTTTTGCCCTTTCGGTATAAATGTCCGCTGTCGAGTAAATATTATGCTCTTCCGGCAGGTATCCTGTAAAGATTGATGCAATAGCAGGGGATGTTATGGTTGCAGCCGATTTGCACCTGAACAGGAGCCCCTTTTCGGCAATTTCACTTAAATTTTTCATTAATGGAGAAAAATATTTGTAAAGAGAGAATCCAAGACTATCGACTACAATAATTACTGCTCGCTTGCAGCCTCTTTCCCTTGCGTAGCGCTCTACTTCCGGAATTGGCCTGCCAGCAGGCGGAACCATAGGGATTTTCAACAGTCTCGAGATTGTAGGCGCAATATCAATGGTGCTGCACTCTAAAACTTTCATATGCTCTCCAATACATTATCTGGCAAGCCGGTTTATATGTGTTTCCCGTACTGCCTGTTTTAAACTCAGATCTATCTCTAAATTATACCGCTTAGATATCAGGATTCGAGGGGAAGAATGGATACTGAAAAAGAAGCGTTCTCTGAAGCAGAATCCCCTGAAAAAGGGGAAGAGTTTTCAGAGTTGATCCGGTATACTGTGCCAGGTTACCTTTTAGGACTTATGGCAGGAATTTTTCTGGACTCTCAGGGATTGCAGCGAAGCTCTTTAGGACAGTGGTTTGTCCGGACGCTTGCAGGTGAAGGAGAAAGCATCTTTGAAGGAATTTTTTCGATACGGAAGCGCCTCCGGCGGGCTGAAGGGAGTATGGCAGAAGCTTATGGCTGGGGCAAATTTTTCGGAATTTCCATTCCCTGGATAATCGATCTCATCAGCCGGATAGCCGGAGTAGATGTCTACGGAGTTGAGGGTTTCTATATCCCTTACTTTTATGCCCTGAGTGACCAGATCGGAGCCAATATTTCAGGTCTGCTTTTCCTGCAGCGCAAAGAAGGGTCCTAGAAAGCAGGCATCAGGCAGTATATTCGCCATCCTGTTATGCTGGCAAGCCTTTTTGTGATCACGCTTGTCCCTCTAGGGCTGCTTGGGGCCAGGATTCTTGGCTTCAGCCCGACAACCCAGACCTTTACAGCCCTTGAAACTATTGCTGCAAACCTGTGCTGGATCCCTCCGCTTGTAGGGTGGGCAAATGAGAAGTACCGTTAAATTTTCGTGAAAGCTAGCAGTACCTGCCATAAATTATATATCTTCACGCAAACTACATATGTAGTATAAACGCTACATATGGTGTGGTAACCGGCTTTTACAGTCGTTATAATTGATACATTCGATTACGTTTGATTACAGGCGTAAACAAAGTAAAAAATAGGCGTGAAGGTGCAAGATATGAGAAAAGCGAGAATAGCAATTCTCCTGGGAATACTGCTTATAGGAGCTTCCGGGGCAGCGGTCGTCAGTGCAGTTGCTTCGGATAATGCAGGGGCAAATTCTGGTTTTGGGTCAATGCACAGGTGGGCTGCAAGAGGCACGGGTACGGGCCCGCGTGAAGGAAATTTCTCCTATTGCCCTTATTTCAACTCAAGTAATACAGCTGAACTTGAGGTTGAAACTGCAGATGAAGCACTCGAAATCGCGAGGAAAGAAATCGATAGCAATGTCTCCAAAGAGGACATTTCTCAGATGCGTCGCTGGTGGATTGTTTCCTATGAGGACGGGGATGGGGTTTACATTCAGGCAAGAATTGATGCTGTCAGCGGTAAAGTGTTTACCGATTACCCTGCTTGCGCAGGAGCACAGGCAGGCGGCAGGCACGGCAGGGGTCAGGGCTATTGTAGGGCATATGCCTGAGAGCAATGATTACTGGTTGAATACTGAATCCATCCCTTAAAACCATCTTTTTATTTATTTACTCAGGTTAAATCTCCAGATTGCAGGTTAAATCTCCAGTTTATTACTCTTTTATCAAAACAGCTCTATCGGGTGTTTTACATTCGTAGTTACCTCTCTACCGGATATTCTTTTATATTTACGGTTAGCAATATCTGAGGAAAAAGTCGATGGAATAAGGAAAGCGGATAATATCAAGAAAACCTGTTTTTCTCGAGGTGGAAAGCTTGAATGGTATGGGATACGGCATGATTGGCTCTTTCTGGGGATTCCTCCTGAATCTTCTACTCATCCTTCTTATAGTGGGTGCAGTAATGGTGCTGCTGAACAGGTCCGGGTACGCAGCTCCAAGGGATAATGAGCGAATCGTGAAAATGGAAAAAGATATCGAAGAAATCAAAAAAACGGTAGAAGAAATAAAATCCAAGCTGGAAGAAATCTAAAGCTTTATGCCTGCCGCAGGTTCTAGGAATCTTCCAGATAAGGTGAAACCAGAAATACGTGAGGACATTCCGGATGGCAAAATCACTTCAACAAATAGTTGAGATTGGCGAAGCCCTCTCTCATCCTGTAAGGTTAAAATTGCTCTACCTGCTGGCTGAGAGGGAGAGGTACGTATACGAACTCGCCAAGGATCTGGATCTCTCAAGGCAGGTAGTAAACCTGCATTTAAAACGCCTGGAGAAAGCCGGGTTTGTTGAAAGTGATCTCAGGCTTGATGATGATGATATGCGGGCCAAGAAATTTTTCAAGCTAAAAGCTTTTGATGTTTCTCTATCTATTGAAGACCTGAAACAGATTTTCGAATAAATCCGTGACTTCACTGGATTTTGATAATTGGATTTTGATACATCTACAGTGCTTTTATTCGACTTTTCTTTTCTACTGCCTGAGTAAATATATAAAGCTCAGCCCCCTGAATTCAGGCTCCGGGCAATTCTCAACAGGAATATATTCAGGCACACCATAATACTCTTCGGGGATTGGTATGGTTAGTGCGATTAGCGAGAGCCTGGAGCTTTCAGAAGTTATTCTCGAAGAAATGCTCGGTTTGTATCAGGAAATAAGGGAGCTGTCTGAGGAAGAGATCCTCTCCTGCTCTTCGGACAGGATTGAGAAATCGTTTCTGAAACTGGATGCTTTAATTACCCGGAATGTAGAGAATGATATAGTTTCCATCCTTCTTAGTAAACAGGAGCTGGAACCGGCTTTTACTCATATGAACCGATTCAGGAATTTATATACCGTGAGGCTGGAAACCAGGTACTCAAATGAAATCCTTGCAAGCCAATCGCCCTGGAATGTGCTTGAAAATTATCCCTTTTACAGAAATTATCTCAGGCTGGTCCGGACAGAATACGAAGGTTTCGGATTAAAACCCGGAGATAAGGTCTTTTTTCTAGGGAGCGGGCCTCTTCCCCTGACCCTTATCATTTTCCGCAGGTGTTACGGGATAAAGGGTACAGGGATAGAGCAGGATCCTGCAAGGGCACAGCTCTCAATAAAAACACTTGACAAGCTTGGGCTTTCGGAAGACATCACCATAATTAATGGGAACCATCTTTCTATGAGCCTGGATGATTTCATGGGTTCTGGTACCGGGGCAAGGGCTCTTATGATAGCTGCCCAGGCTGAACCTAAAAAAGAAATTCTCGATCACTTACTAAAGGTAATACCTGAGGGCTGCAGGCTTTCCTACAGGATCTACGAGAAAGGCTTAATGAAACTGGTAAATCGGGATTCTTTGCTTGATTTGCCTGAAGGTTACAGGGAATACAGGAGAATCCAGCCCGTGCCTCCTGCATATAACACGGTCGTATTTCTGGAGAAGAAAGAATTTCTAGAGAAAAAAGAGTAAATGCTCCAGAAAACTGGAGCATTATGAGATTCATTTCCAACCTGAACCTCAGTAGAGCTCTTTGTAGCCTACTGGTGAGCTCTAGTTACTTTTCAGTACACTGGTGTACCACTTCTTGGTGGTACTTGTGTATTATTTGCTGGTGGTGCCTTGGGACAGGTACAGACATTGACTATAGAAGATTTTAAATCCGTACAGTTTTTATTGCTCACGGTCAGGTTAACTCTATAGCTCCCAGGTTTCTTGTATACGTGTAGAGGGTTCCGATCACTTGAATTTGTCCCGTCTCCAAAGGTCCAGTACCATTTAGTGGCATCTTTTGACAGGTCCGTAAATTTCACCGCATAAATGGGCTTGCTGCTGAAGTTTGCAGTAGGACATTTTGGTACTACAGGACAAGTAGGACATGGACACGTAGGACATGGTGGCTTTGGTACCGGAATAGGACACATACAATGTCCGGATGGAACAGGAAGGCTCTTTGCAGGCGTTGTGGCTATAACGTTGTTGTTTATCGTGTTAATTATAGTGATAGTATTGCTGTTAAGGTTTGTTACATGTGCTTCGTTTCCTATGACTGCAATACTGGCAGGATATTCTCCAACGTCAATTGTGCCTATAATATTGTTGTTTATTGTATTAATTACAGTAACAGTATTACTGTTGGCGTTACAAACATATGCATTTGTTCCTGCGACTGCAATTCCGGTAGGATATTCTCCAACATTAATTGTGCCTATAACATTGTTATTTATCGTGTTAATTACATTGACAGTGTTGCTGTTAGCATTAGTCACATACGCATTTGTTCCTGCAACTGCAATTCCAGCAGGATTCTTCCCAACATTAATTGTGCCTATAATATTGTTGTTTATCGTGTTAATTACAGTGACAGTGTTGCTGTTAACATTAGTCACATATGCATTTGTTCCTGCGACTGCAATACTGGCAGGATTATCTCCAACATTAATTGTGCCTATAACATTGTTATTTATTGTGTTAATTACAGTGACAGTGTTGCTGTTAACATTGGTTACATACGCATTTGTTCCTGCAAATGCAATTCCAGCAGGATAATCTCCAACATTGATTGTGGCTTCAACATTGTTGTTTACTGTGTTAATTACAGAGACAGTATTGTTGTTAATGTTAGTCACATATGCCTTTGTTCCATCCAGGCTGACTGCAACTCCTCCAGTACTGGGGCCTACACTCAAATTGGTTGTAGTATTTGTGTCTTCGTTAATTATACTGACAGTACCGTTAGTTTCGATTGCTGGTGATATGATTTCTGGTTCTGACAAATTCTCTGGTACTGTTATGTTCTCATCTGGTACTGTTATATTATCCCCTGATACTGTTATATTCTCCACGGGTAATGTTACAGTAGGCTCTGGTTCTGTTACAGTAGGCTCTGGTTCTGTTACAGTAGGCTCTGGTTCTGTTACATTCGCCTCTGGTTCTGTTACATTCGCCTCTGGTTCTGTTACAGTAGGCTCTGGTTCTGTTTCAGTAGGCTCTGGCACTACTGGCTCTGTTACAGTAGGCTCTGGTTCTGTTTCAGTAGGCTCTGGCACTACTGGCTCTGTTTCTGTTTCATTAGCTCCCGGTGCTGTTGGTAATAATGTTTCTCCATTTTGTGCGATTACTGATACAGCCGTAACTGATATTAGAAAAAAAAGTACCGCGAAAGCACTTAATATCTTTTGTATCCTGTCAAACTTTTGTTTCCCCATTTATTATACACTCCAGACTTTGCTAAGTTTGATACAATTTTGACCTGGTTATTTGACCTGTTCCCGTCCAATAGATCTGCTGTGCAAATATTTCTTATAAGTTCATCGCCCATACTAAATTTTAAAGACTATTTCCAGATCTTTATGCAATCAGTATAACCATCGAAAGGCTTTCAAAATTGTATCAGGAAAAGATTCTATTTATACGATATAATAATTAAAGAAATATAATTAAGAATACTATAATAATAAAAGCTTTGAAGTCTATTGACGAGTCAGTATAAATATATATAATAAATATATTTTTTTAACATACTTCTTGATCTCGAAAAAAAGTAAACAAAACATGATCTGTTAGACATATGTGAAATGAACTGGAGTATCGTATTGCCCTGAATCAAATATATTAGGTATATCCGCATATTGATTTCATAACTTCATACATCTTATGGAAACCAGTCCTTTTCTTATCAAAATACTATTTCGTCTTTCTATGATACTTATATATATTTTTCAAATCAGGAAAAATTGAAAGTAA
>CAZSVY010000061.1:0-6806 GCA_964610495.1 uncultured Methanosarcinales archaeon | reverse complement strand
CGTGCAGTTCGATTTTCTTCTTAAAATACTCTTCTTCAGATTCAACAAACCTGTCCACAAGCGGCATTGCAACGGTCAGGTGCATATCTTCCCTGTGCCTGAGTCCCATAACTTTTATGTCTTCTCCGGATTCCGGATATTCCTTTTTGAACTTCCTTGAATTCAGGTACCGCTCGCATTCAAAAACAAGCTTTTCAGTTGGGCTGAGAGGTGCATATCCTACTGCTGCGGAAGTATCGTTTGCCCCGAGAATCTCTCCTCCCCTGCTAAAGATATCCGTAAGTTCTGCAGAACCTTTTTTTAGTTCTACCTGGTAAATGAGATTTTCAGGGTCCACAAAGCGGAGGTTATCCTGGAGCCATTGCTGCGCCGTACTGACCGCAAGCTCAGGAACGTCAATTTCTATTCCCTGCGCTTCAAAAGTCGCCCTGTCCCCGATGATAAGCCTCATAGGGCTTAATATTCTGCCTCCCCCCAATTTTCCTTCCACTTCCCCTGCAACGAGCATGCCTTTGTCGATATTATAGTGCAGGATAGTCCCGAAAGTTTCAAGGTACTTCTGGCTCAGGTTTACTGAAATTTGTTCCATAACGGCATCGCAGATATAGTCCGGATGCCCCAGCCCTTTTCTTTCAACAACCTCAACCCTCTGGCGGTAAACTTCAGTCGCTTTTAGTTCTTCTACAACTATGTTTCTCAAACTCTTCCCCCCCAAGTTCCTTAAAGGCACAGTTTCCTTAAAGGCTAATTCCCTTAAAGGCTAATTCCTTTAAAGGTATTAACTCCCTTAAGGCTTGATAACGATTAATGTGTACTATTTCTCACTGAGATAAGGTGTGCTATTTCTCACTGAGATTCGTGTCTCGGTAACACAGCCTGAAGATAACTCCCCGATTAAATTTCAGGCCTCTTATCCGACTAAATTTCAAGTCTCTTATTATTATTATTATTATTATTATTATTATTCAGGTTTCGAGATCAAGCTATTAAATGAATTCTATTTCTTCTGACGATCCTTTTTTGTTTTTGTCTTTGCTTCCGGATTCGGGCTCTTTTTCACCTTCCGGAAGATGCTTCAGGTACTCTTTTATCATCATGGGAAAAGTATTTGCAGGCACAAAACGGACTCCAAGCTGTTCGGCCCACTTTTCAATCCCATAATCGCTTGCGATAACTGCGGCGTCAAGCTCCTTGGCAAGGATAAGGACATCAATATCAGGAGCACTATCAAGAATCCCATATCTCAGAGCAGCACGATACTTGTTCCGGAATTTGCCAATAATCCCTCCGATTACTTCCCTTTCAACCTCTTCCTTATACTCTTTTTTCTTGTTTTGCGGGTTTTCCATAAAAAGGCATTCAGTAGCTGCCTCCCAGATCGCATCCTCCGCAACTCCCATGCCCCGGTTAATTCTCTCTCGCATATAAGCAACATATTCATGAAAGATCTGAGAGGTTACACTAACTCTATACCGGTCAGGAGATTTTTTCACAAGCCAGGTATCTATTTTAGCCATAACTTCCCTGTCACAGCCATTCCGGCTTGCAAATTCGTACATCTCTTTATATACTGACGGATAGGGTACGTAACAACTTATCCCATACTGCAGGCGAGCATCGGCTATCAGGTCAAGAATCGCTTTCATTCCCTCACATAGGGAAGCATAACCCATAACCTCACGCGTCTGCAGATCCGTTAATGCTGTAGTGTCCAGCACAAATCTCTGCTTGAGCATTTTTTCGAACCCTTTTGAATAATCTTCTTTACCCGTCTTATGTATTGATCAAGGATCAATAAAATTCTTTGTTTTATCTCCTTCATTTACTAACTTTTTATCTTTTTTCTGTTTTTATAGCCCTTTTTCATTTTGTTATTCACTTAATTTTTGATCAAAATCAATAACTGTATATAGTTTTAAGACATATATTTCCATAGGGAAGTTAAAACCAGAGACTAGAAAGCGGTTTAAAACGCATTTTGTAAAGTGTCTTCTAATGTTGTTTTGATTCGAATGCGAAAAGTATCTCTAAAACTACATTAAAAGAAATGTTATTATGTCAGAAATATTATTCTGTCAATCCGTATTGTTTGCTTTTCCAGCTCTGGGCCAACCTTCTCGAGATTGATGTGCTGGCTGACTAGTGCCGGCAGGTGAAACACAGCTCAATGGTGTGAAAGACTGAGCCGGATTGGACACCTCGAAATCGCCCGATTCGGTATGAGTAAGGGTAATAAGCTGAAAATGGGGTATATGATTTGAGTGCAAACACGGAGACATTGAAACCCTGCGTAGGCTCAGCACAGGGCTTGGTGAGAAATCCTCTGAATAAAGGAGGCGACACAATGAAGGAGTATTGTAATATTTGTGGTCGGGAACTGCTGGAAGACGTACTGGTTGTGGACACCAGCCTGGACATGAAACCAATACAGTTTAAAGAGGTCCACGGGGATAAGTCCGATCTGATATGCATTGAGTGTGCAATTGATTCGGTTGAAAATCCACCCTTCGTATGTTCGAGATGCGGGCAGCCAATCGAATTTAACGAAAAGTTCTATGTATTCAGGGAGGCGACCACAAAACCGGGCGGCCCCAAAGTAGACTTTAAAGAAACATGTCTTGACGATAGATACGTCTGCAGCTCATGTTTTTGTGAGATAATGAGTCCCGAGGGTGAAGAAGAAAGAGCCTAAATGGAAACCCATGTGTAAACTTAATTCCCTCTCCCTGAATTTTTAATCAATGGGCAAGAATCGGGCACCAGTTACTGGAAAATATTGTCCGGAAAATGCAGAACTGAAAAATCAGTTCTGTCACCAGCTTTTTCTAATTTCTCTTCCTTCTCTTTGTTCCTGTTTATTTTCTTTATTCCTCTTCTTTACCTATCTAAAATTCCCTGGTTTGAAAAAAGTAATTCTTTAAGACTACCTCTCAGTAGACTTATCCGCAAATGTGTGAACTTTAATTTATGAAGCATAAATATTAATCTTATCAAAGTAGAGAATATTGATCTAATGAACAAAATCTGATAAACAGAATGACTGATTTCGACATGCCTGAAATTCTATTAATTATTATGTTGACTTATTCATGACTTCGGGGGTAATCAATTGAACGGAAGCAATGTGATCGAAATTGGAGATATGAACTGGGGAGAAGTAGTAGAAAGCTCTAAAAAGCCGGTTATCGTAATGTTCTACAGCTCTACCTGCCCTTATTGCAAAGCGATGGAGCCTTATTTTATGAATTATGCAAAAGAATTCAAGAATTCGGCAGTTTTTGCCCGCATTAATATTGAAACAAGTCCGTGGACTGCGGAGAGGTACGGAGTTCAGGGCACACCTACGTTTAAGTTCTTCTGTCGCGGAAGACCCGTATGGGAGCAGGTAGGTCAGATCTACCCTTCCATATTGAAAAATGCGGTTGAAGACGTGATTAGTTACGGAGAGGAGTGCATAAGAAAAAGTACTCCAATTGGTCAGGACATCACAGGATACGCATAATCGGCAGGTCAGCGGCCCGGATTCCATTTTTCTTTTCCCTTTTGCCTGTAGATTTCTTTTCTTACCAGGCCGAACTCATCAAAAGTAGCCTGAACTGCAGTCAGGATGCTGAGAGTCGTGCTCAGGGCTGTAGATACGTAAATAGTTATCATTATTGAGATCTGGTACTTAATTGCAAGAAGAGGGCTTGCGCCTCCGAGAATCTGCCCTGTCATCATTCCAGGCAGAAAAACAATGCCTGCGGTTGCGATGTTTGCAAGGGTAGGCCGAACTGCCGAGCGCAAACACTTACGAATATAGGGCAGGAGAGCCTCGTATCGGCTTGCCCCGAGGGAAAGATTGTAAAGGTACCTGTTTTCGTTCCTTTTAATATCTGCATAAAACTCTCCTATACCCACAACATTGCCGCTCAGCGAGTTTCCAAGGATCATGCCCCCTATGGGAATCAGGTAACGGGCCTCAAGCAGGTTTCCAAGGTCAAGTACGAATTCGTTGAAGTACAGCAGCATACTCAGGTTTGACGCCGTAAAGGAAAGAATAACAGGAAGAAAGAGTTTCTCCATTTTAAGTTCGACATTCCTCACAGTTGTATAACTTGCAACTATAACCATTCCCAGTATCCAGGCCAGGTTCAAAACCCAGCTGTTCAGGTCAAAGATGAAGGTTAAAAACACGCCTACAAGAAAAAGCTGGATTGTCATGCGCGTAACCGAGTTTATTGTCCTCCCGACAATGTGCAGTTTCATCCTGTAACTTATTACGAGAGGAATTGAAAGCAATAAGAAGCATAATATCAGGGAAGGTATTGAGATATCCGGGCTTGCCATCTGAAACTCCGTCCTTACTGTTCTCTCTCCTGGTTGTTCTCTTTCTTTATTTACGCGAGTTTTTAGCTGACTTTTTATCGTCTTTTATTAAGTTTCTTTATTTATTTTTTATTTAATTATTTTTTCTATTTATTTTTCGATTTATTTGAAAAAAGAACTTTTTCCCATCCTTCCGGGGCACTGGATTCGATTTTTGATTGCTGGTTTTAACTGAAACTGTCTTTTCCAATTTCTACAATCTCCACCCCATCCCTTTCCCATTCCCTGTCATGTGAAATCACAAAAAGGGTCCAGGCTTTATGTTTGAGAAAATGGTCAACAACCTTTTTCTTAAGTTCGAAATCAAGGGCTGAGGTTACTTCATCAAGCAAAAAAATATCTCTTCCAAGCATCAGGGCTATCAGGATTTCTATTCTTTGCTTTTCTCCACCGGAGAGATTTTCAAAGTTTTTCTCAAGTATCTCCTGGTCGAGTTCAAATTCTTTCATCAGCGTATTTAATTTATCAAGGTTTCTTTTTTCCCTGTTCGGACGGTAAGAGAAAATCTCATCAAGCAAATCCTTTACAGGCCCTTCCCCAAGGTCCATATCCTGGGAAACATAACTGACCTCTTTCCTGACTTCCCAGGCTACCTGAGCGTTTACAGATTTTCCCCTGAAGTAGAGTAAGCCTTCCGAGGGCTTTTCAAATCCCAGAAGCATTTTGAATAGCGTGGATTTTCCGATCCCTGATTTTCCCCTGAGCAGGATTTTCTTACCTCTGAGCACGCGGAGGGAAAAGCCCGAAATTACCTTTTTGCCCCCAAAAGATATGCCAGTATTTTCATATCTTATTATTTCCTCCCCTGTTAATCCATTTCCTGTTAATTTCTCCCCCGTTAATTCCTCCCGTATCAATTCATTTCCTGTTAATCCATCTCCTGTTAATTTATTCCTTATTCTTTCATCCTGCATTTTCTGCCTCGAATGCCGTTCTTACTTTTTCCTGAAACTGCTCAACTTTACGTTTCCTTAAAAGGACCTATCTCTTTACCTTATTTCTCAGAAGAGAAGGTTTATGTATACAGAGATGTTCACATAACTCATTTCATATCGGTACTCCAGGTGAAACGGTGATTCCAGGCCAGGGCTTGAAGCCGGGGTAATGCTGAATATATCGGCCAGATCGTGCTGGAACCATAACTCTGAAACCGACTTAGAGTGAATACACTTTCAGAATAAAAGTTTACATCAATATGCTTATTTCAAGTGTATTTACCTGTATAAACTTACATCTTAGTAACCTGTAATTAATCTGTACTCTGTAATTAACCTGAACTGGTCTTTAATAAACCTGTAATTAATCTTGTATAATCTCTTAATTAATTCTGTAAACTTTGAGGAATAAAAATGGATTTTGAAGCTTCTTCTAAAAACCTTACAACTCCGGTCAAAGGCGCAAAGATAGGCGCGAATATGACTGTAGACGAGCTTGTAAGGGAATATGGCGGCTGTGCCTTTGGAGCAGGCAGGCTGGCTGAGGCCGTGGATATCTATTATGAGATGCTGGCTTCCGAAAAAACTACGAAATTTTTCGGGCTTGCAGGGGCCATGACTCCTGCAGGCATGAGAAATATTGTCGCAGATTTGATACGTGACGGCCATATCGACGTGCTTGTCACGACCGGAGCGAATATGGTGCATGATACCGTTGAAGCTCTGGGCCTTCACCATTATAAGGGTACGGCCTGTGCAAACGATATCCAGCTCAGGCATGACTGCATCGACAGGATCTATGACGTTTACCTGCCTGACCAGCACTTTACGGACCTTGAAGAATTTCTACAGGGCATCTATGCCGGGCTTCCGCAGGAAAAACTCTCGATCCGGCAGGTTCTTACCGAGATAGGAAAAAACCTTCATGACGATTCCTCCATCCTGAAAACCGCAGCAGACATGGGTGTGCCTGTGTACTGTCCTGCTCTTCAGGACTCGGTAATAGGGCTTCAGGCCTGGCTATATAAGGAAGGAAATCCTCTGAATGTGGATGCCTTTGCCGATATGCACGAGTTTATGGAAATCTGCTATGGGGCTGAGAGTGCAGGCGCCCTGCTCCTCGGGGGCGGAGTTCCGAAAAACTACATCCTGCAGTCCATGCTTGTAACTCCGAAGTCCTTTGACTATGCAATCCAGTTGACAATGGACCGGCCTGAAACAGGCGGCCTGAGCGGGGCAACGCTTGACGAAGCCCAATCCTGGGGAAAGGTAGGAGAAAACGCAAAATCCATAACTGTGTACGCAGATGCAACTATTACTCTCCCGCTCATTGTTGCGGCTGTGCGGACACGCCTTTCAAAGAGGTGATTTTATGGAAAGGAAAACCTGTATGATTCTTGCCCTGGATGTTTCCGACAGGGAAGAAGCGCTTAGAATTGCAGAAGCCGTCTCGCAGTTTGTGGACGCTATAAAGGTAGGCTATCCTCTCGTACTTGCTACCGG
>CAZSVY010000060.1:0-12784 GCA_964610495.1 uncultured Methanosarcinales archaeon | reverse complement strand
CCTGAACCATGCAATTTGCCTCCCCATCTTATGTACATTAGAATATTCGATTAAATTTGCAACATAACAATATTAACTGCAGCTAATTGCAGCTTTTAACTGATCTTAGCGTTTGAGTAAATTCAGCATTGAGTATATTGTAGCGTTAGACTAAACAGCAGCGTTGAGTTAATTCTAGCATTAAATAACTTGCAGTATTAATTATCACAATTAGATTTCCAGTGCTGACTGGAAGCTTTAGAGTTTATATTTTTATCTCTTTTACCCTATATCGGCCTCTTTAATTATTTCAGGAATCTTTTCTATAACGTCCGTTGCAAGCAGTCCGTTGCCCGCCTTCTCAAAAGCCAGGTCCCCAGCTGCTCCGTTGATATACGCAGCACAGGCTGCCGCAAGGAATGCGGGATTTCTGGAAAAAAGCGATCCTGTAAGTCCTGCAAGGACGTCTCCAGTGCCTCCTACTGTCATGCCTGCATTTCCGGTCCTGTTCAGCAGGGTTTGTTTTCCGTCCGAGATAATATCGATTTTTCCTTTGAGAAGCGTTACAACCCCTTTTTCCTCCGAAAATTCCCTGACGGCTTTAAAACGGGACTCCTGGTTTTCTGGGGTTTCCATATCCCTCAGGCGGGCAAACTCTCCTGCATGCGGAGTTACTATCAGTTCACAGTTGCCTGCAAGGCTTTCAAAGATAGCTCCTGATAGGGCTGAGAGAGCATCGGCATCAAGGACGGCTTTCCTGCAAAAGGGAAGGATTTTCCGAACGGTTTCCAGAGTTTCTGCCGCTCTCCCCAATCCCATTCCCATCACGACCACGTCATGGGAATTTATAGGGTCCACAAGGATGGAAAGATCCTCAGGGCAGAGAATGTTCGAAGAGAGTCTTCGGACGATCAGGTTCGGAGAATAAGATGCCACGATTTCGGCTACAGCTACAGGGACTGCCAGGGTCACAAGGTCTGACCCTGCCCTGAGGGCTGCAAGAGCTGCAAGGGCCGGAGCTCCCGAGTAAGGGCCGCCTCCTATAATAAGGACTTTTCCGGAATCGCCTTTGTGTCCCTCTGACTTCCGCCTGTATAGCATCATCAGGTCTCCGGGGCCGACATATTGTTCGGCGTCGGCAAAGATTCCTATCTCGGCAACCTTTATCATGCCGGTGTATTCTTTTGCCTTCTCGCTCAAAAGTCCGACTTTCATACGGTGAAAAGTGACTGTAAGCCCCGCATGTACAGCCTTTTCAAAGCTTCCGCCGTCAGGGTCGCGTCCTGAAGGAATATCAACCGAAATTACGGTCTTTCCGGCATTTCCCTCCCGGTTTATAAGGTCGATAACCGTGGACTCGGGTTCTTTTATCTTCCCTTTTATTCCGGTTCCGAATACAGCGTCTACGAGCAGGTCAGCTTCTGAGAACCAGTCCGAAGCTGCAGCTTCAAGCTGGCTTGAATCCGGAATTTCGAGCATCTCTACGCGGCTGAACTTCAGCAGGGAAAAGTTGTGGCAAGCTTCTTTCGTTCCTATGTCCCTGGCTTTTCCCAGCAGGATTACCTTTACGATATATCCTGAAGAGCCTGCAAGATGCCTGGCGGCAACAAAAGCATCTCCTCCGTTGTTTCCCCGGCCTGCGATAAAAAGTACCCTGCCGCTTTCAAGTTTTTCCCGTACGTTCTGCGCAATAGCGGCCCCTGCATTTTCCATTAACTGGACAGGTAGAAGCCCAAGGCATTCACAATTTCTGTCTATTGCCTTCATCCTCAAAGAACTGATGCACTTCATAATAATTACCTGCCGGCCTATTTTATCTGGTCTCTGTTACCCGTTTAATTTTTCAAATGCTTTTGCAAGCCTGAACTCTCTGGCTTATAGACTGTCATAGAAATTATTATATATCTCTAGAGTAATTGAGGTAATTTATTTATTATATTTTTACACCGAGGAAAACCTATTTGATGTTATTAACTATATACGTTACATTCCGATATAACATAATATACCGGCACTACTGAATTTTTCGTAAAAACGATATTAATTCCTTAAGAGCACAATTCATAAAGTATAATCCCGGATGAGAATGACTCATAGAGATGGTGTAAGGTATAATCCCGTAAGAGTATTAATTAGCAGGAAAAACAGTTTAAATCGTTAAGAAACAGTCTAAATCATTAAGAAACAGTCTAAAAAACTACAGTTAGCCTTGCAGTTAATTTACTGCAGTAAAACGTGAACAGGCAGGATTCTGATCAAATGTTTGCTTTCCTTTGCACGTGTCTGGACTTATCTAAAACAGGGAGGACTATTTTTGGCTAATTTTTCAAAAGATGCGGATAGCAATATTAAAAGTACAGTCAAACCCAGATACCTTGTTCTGGGCAGTGGAAGTGTCGGTTTTGCGCTTGCAAAAGAGCTCAGGGAAAGCAATAAGCTCGTAATTATTGTAGATAAAGACGAAGCTAAGGTTGAGACTCTCAGGGAGGAAGGCTTTGAGGCGATTGTAGGCGATATCGCCGATCCTGAGCTTGTCAATAAGATTGACCTTAAAAATGTTGTTGTTATACTTTTCCTGACTTCCAATAACGAGGCGAACAGGAAGGGCATTGAGAATTTCAAAAGGGCAATTAACCCTGATGTTCAGCTCTTTTCCAGGGCCTCAGACATTATCAATAAGGAAAAAATGGAAGATCTTGGGGCAGATTATGTCTTTATGCCTTCCAAGCTTGTTGCAAGCTCTCTCTCCCGTTCCCTTGAGAGAGCCGAGTCGGTTCACAGGGGCAACAGGCTTGCCCGGTGGCTGAAAGGAATAAGGGATAAAAGACTTGCTATTGTTATTCACGATAACCCTGATCCCGATGCGATTTCGAGCGGGCTTGCCCTGAAAGAGATTGCAAAGAGTCTAGGGGTCGAAGCAAACATCCTCTACCACGGCAGGATCGGGCATCAGGAAAATAAAGCCTTTGTAAATCTGCTCGGGATTGACCTCGGTAAGATGGAAGAGCATGACCTCAAAGGCTTCGATGAAATTGCCCTGATAGACTGCTCTATTCCCGGCGTTAACAACATGGTTCCCCCCAACTCTTATGTGGGCATTGTAATTGACCATCATCCACCCGGAGAAACCGAAATAAAGGCTGAGTATATAGATATCCGGCCTAATTTCGGGGCAACGGCTACTATAATGACAAAGTACCTGCAGCAGCTCAATATCAATATCTCCAAGACTCTTGCAACAGCCCTGCTCTATGGGATTCGGACTGACACCCAGGATTTCAAGCGGAAGACTGATCCTGCAGACCTCTCAGCTGCTTCATACCTTTATCCCCTTTCGAACCACGGGATTCTGGATCAGCTTGAGCAGCCCTCAATGGCAATCGAAACCCTTGAAGTGCTCGGAGAAGCCATCAGGAACCGGCATGTGCTGGGAAGTTACCTTCTCTCAAATGTCGGGAACATAAGGGATAGGGATACGCTCCCTCAGGCTGCAGATTATCTTTTGAGCCTTGAAGGAATCTCTACAACCGTGGTTTTTGGGGTCACTGAAGACCGCATCTATATCTCCGGGCGCAGCAACGATATCAGGATTAATCTCGGTGAAATTATGCGCCAGGCTTTCGGCGAAGATGCAGGCGGGCATGCAAACGCAGCAGGAGCCCAGATTCCCCTTGGGGTTTTCAGCGCTACAAAAGACCGGCAGACACTACTGAGGCTGGTTAATGAAGCTGTGGTCAAAAGGTTCCTGAGCGCAGTCGGAGTTGAAAGTGCGGGAGAATGAAATTTTCGGGATTCTCGGTGGTAGTCCCAGGACTGAAATCGTTCTCTCAAAAGAGTGAACTTGTTCTCTCAAAATCTTGAGTAAATTCTTTTAAGGAAATGATAAGAGAAAGAGAGAAAAAGATAAAGGAAGAAAAATGAGCGAAAGTAGAGAGGAGAAAGAGAGGAAAAAGATTTTTTTCTTCCCCTACTCAGTCTTTTAGATATTCTTATTCTTATAAGAGTTCTAATTTCTTTAAATCTTCCAATTTTTCGAAGGCTTCTAAATTCTCTAAATCTTCCAATACCTGGTTTTCATGCTTTAAAAATCCGGTTCAGGAAATGTTCAGCTCGCTTCCGGAATTTTCACCTCTACCCGGTTTCCGTTCAGGATATCACTTTCCGTTACCTGGACTCCTGAGATTATGACATTTTCTCCTGCACTCAGGGAATAAGCCGATACAGCGTTGACCCCACCTGCCGAATTTTCGGTCGAGTAAGGTACGGTTATTTCAAATGAACCGTTTTTATCCGACATTGCTTCATTATGATATGTGAATTTTCGGCCTGTATTCGAGCTGAGCTCAAGGGTGGCATTAATAGTTTGTCCCGAGCTCGCAGTACCTGAAAGCCTGGCTCCGGGGACAAATTCGAATACCTTTACGTCATTTTTCTTGCCATTCTTTTCTTCAGGAACAGTACTTTCATGGACAAGCCTCAGGTTTCCGAGATTTGTTCCGTCAAGTTCATGAAGTTTATATATTTCGGTATTCATGAATTCCTTTTTAGCAGTTGCAACGGTCTCAAGGCTGTTTTTCCCATTTACGGTTTCTATTTTGAAGTACTTCCCGATATCCTTGCCAGCAAGCTCAACAATAGCCCCAAACTTGCCGCCTGCCATCTGATCGTCGGTTATTACATATTTTACTTTGAGCTTTTCCATGATGGCCTTTGCTTCCTTCTCGGAATCGGTTGTGAAGAACAGTGCAGAATCCTGTATGCCGGTCTGGAAGTTATTTGAAACTACAGGCCTCTTTGCCAGGTAAATGATCCAGTTTCCGTAGTCCCACCAGCTCAAAACCCCATATTCGGGAGTTTCGGAAGGCTCAAGGTGATAGGAAGTTTCAGGGCTTGAGGCTTCAAGCCACCTGAGAGAGTCCTCCCATTCGGGATCAACCGAACCTCCTTCTTTTGCAAAAGCAAATCCTGCCCATACACAGGGTACAAATACAAGTCCTACCAGTACTACGGATGAAACGATTTTGAAGTAATCGGGTTCCAGCAGGCTCTTTTTCGAGCTTGATGGATTATTTACTTTCGATTTTGATTTTGTTTTTGACTTTGTTTCCTTTTCCGCCTTAAGTACAGGCATTATATTTTTCCTGGTTACCGGTCCGGTTTTTAACAGTTTTCTTATTTCAGCCTCAAAGTTAAAGGACTCAAGAAGAACCCAGAGCAGATATGAGGTAAGGATTGCGACGTTTACTGCGAACAGATATGAAAAACGCCTCTGAGAGAGCGCTAAATATGCGAAAAAGATTGACCATAAAAGGAAAAATATCCCTTCGGGCTTTGATTTTTCTCCTTTCCATTCAAGGCCGAGAAGGAAAAGTCCTCCCACAGCTGCAGGGAAGCAAAGCCCAAGGCTTCCCAGTACTGCCGAAAAGGTAAGTTTTCCCTGTGCGGTTAAAAACAACGGCACTGCTTCGGAAATCGTGCCTATGTATTCGCCTTTTCCGAGGAAGAACCTCATCCCCTCAATTACGAAAGCATAGGACCCGGCGGAAAAAATCCTGAGGGACAGAAGCCCTGCTACGGAAACCAGTATTAAGATGGCTGGATAGTACTTCCAGTCCAGGCCTTTTTTCGAGATATATGAGGAAAAGCCCCAGAGGATTAAGGTTCCGGCCAGCAGGCTGAGCACATAGAATACCTGGAACCAGGAGAGGTACATTGCGCTCATTTCCAGGCCCGGGCGCACGGATCCGGCTGAGAGGGGAATAGTGAAGAGGAGTGTTGCAAGCAGAGCTGTAACAGTACAGATGAGTAGATAGTCGGAGTTTCTCCCGGCCTTAAGGTCAAGTGCGGTCTGTATGAATGCATAAAGTACAATAAAACTCACAAAAACCGGAGCTCCGATCCATGTGAAAACCAGGAGTGCGAAGAAAAATCCGGATACTACTGCGGAAGTTAGCGATTTTATAAGTTTCTTTTCGGAAAAGATCTTTCTAAGAGAAGTCAGGGAAAGAGATCCCTCCCCTGCCCATTTTAAGGCAAATATGAAGAATGCATAAGCTGAAGTTGAGAGGAGGGTCTCTGCTACGTGATGGTCAACTGCCCCAAACCGTGATATATATACATGTGCCGGAAGCACTGCAAAAATGAAGGCCCCAAGAAATGCGGTTTTTCTGTCAAATACCGAGGCAGCTGCAACATACAACGGAATTATTGTCAGAACCCCAAGAATTACTGGCAGGAGGGCTCCTGCAAACTCGACGGTATGCAAATCCGGCTGCCCTCCTCCCAGGATTTTTGCAAGCAGCCCGCCTAACAGGTCGAAAAGAGGCGGCCACCCGACTTCAAAACCGTAAGGATAATTGATGTAAGAATCGAAATTAAGGGAGTGAGGAAAATTGGAAGCTGTATATAAAATGCGCCGCATATGGTAGAAGTCATCATATCCATTGAAGGTTATGCTTCCGTTTGCAGTAACCGAGGCATATGACAGCATGCGCATGAGAAAAGCAACTATTACAACTGCGGTCAGAGCAATAATACTGAATTTCAAATTATTAGCGGGCCGTTTTGCCACCGGGCATCCCATACCTTTATTCGTTGTAACCATCTCTTTTAATTTTTAGCTGTTTGGTTTATTGTACTTTTAAGTAAAGTAATCTTTGATAGTATTCGAATTAATATAATAACTTTAAGGTTTTCTGATCCAGATAAGAAGGTGGATACTCCTGATTCGTAATCTCATCTGGCAAGTATTATATATACCTCTCCTAATGTTGATATGAATTTTTCAATATACTTATAATCGTTGAGCTTATTGAATTGTTGAAATCGTGGAAAAGACCTTTATTACTTATGGAAAGTCTGTTATTACTTATAAGAGGCTTGATGCTACCAATAAACTATCTGGTATTACTAATAAAAAGCCCTGATACTATTAATAAAAATATCCGATCCCGTAATAAAAAGATCGGATACTACTAAATAAAAGACTTGATATTACTAAATAAACGATCTAAACCGATCAGGTGCCACTAATAAAGTATTTGATACCACCAATAAAAAGGTCTGGTGCCACTCATAGAAGCTGGTATTACTGTTTAAAGAATAGATTCGGAATCCCGCGCATTAGAAAAACCAGGTATGTATGCTTTCTACTGCCTGGAAATTTATATCCGGACTTATATCCGGATTTATATCTGTATTTATGTCTGATTTAGTTTTCAGTAACCTCTTAAACCTGTTTACACCCCCTGAAACAAGTGAGAAACCGATGAAAATAGCCATATTTCATGATTATTTCGGAGCCATTGGCGGCGGAGAAAAACTTGTGCTTATGCTCGCAAAATACTTCAATGCCGATGTTATCACTACTGACTTAAACACGGAGTCCGTAAAAAAGATGGGCTACTCCGACGTCCGCATAATCAGCCTGGGAAAAACCCCGAAAGTGCCTCCTCTGAAGCAGATCTCCGCATCTTTTTACTTTGCAGCCTGTAACTTTTCAAAGGAATACGATTTCTTCATCTTTTCAGGAAACTGGGCACATTTCGCGGCAAAGAAACATAAGCCCAACCTGTACTACTGCCATACTCCTACACGAGCTTTCTATGACCTTTACGATACCTTTCTCCAGAGGCAACCCCTCTTGATTTCAATCTTCTTCCGAATCTGGGTCATGCTTCACAGGCCAGTTTCCGAATATTATCTTTCTCACACAGGTAAAATCGTAACTAATTCCAAAAATACTTCAAAAAGAATCAAAAAGTATTTCCGCAGGGATGCTGAAGTTATCTATCCTCCTGTGGAAATTTCAAAGTTCACATGTAACGAGTATGGAGATTTCTGGCTCTCAGTAAACCGCCTCTATCCTGAAAAAAGAGTGGAAATTCAGATCGAAGCCTTCAGAAAAATGCCGGGTGAAGCACTGGTTATTGTCGGCGGCTACTCAAAAGGAGACCATGCGAAAAGTTATGCGGAAAATATAGTTAATAATTTACCTCAAAATGTAAAGGTTCTTGGGGAAGTTTCCGAAACGGAATTACTTGATCTTTATTCCCGCTGTAGAGGTTTTATCTGCACTGCTATGGATGAAGATTTCGGGATGACACCTGTGGAGGCTATGGCAAGCGGAAAACCCGTGGTAGCTGTAAATGAAGGAGGATTTAAGGAATCGGTAACCGAAAGAACGGGGCTTCTTATAAATGCAGATGTTCACAGTGTCATAGAAGCTGTCAAATTCATATCGCGTGAACCTGAAATTTACGGGGCCTCATGTATTGAGCAGGCAAAACACTTTGATCTTTCGATCTTTAATGAAAAAATAAAAAATGTGGTAAATAATGATTGTTAATCACCTGAAAGAGCTCTATGACTACAGAAACCTTATCTGGCAACTGGCATGGAGTGAGTTTAAATTAAGATATAAAAATTCTATACTGGGTTACTTCTGGTCACTTCTTGAACCTATGCTTATGCTCTTAGTTTTATATGTGATTTTCAGTAACTTGATGAGAGTCCAGGTGGAATACTACCAGTTATTTTTACTTCTCGGAATCATTTTATGGGGTTTTTTAAGCAGGGCTACTACCATTGGAATGTTTTCCATAGTAGGAAAACCAGGTATGGTTAAAAAAATCTACTTTCCAAGGGATATCTTTGTTATCTCTTCATGTATCACAGCTTTGCTCATGACTATCTTCGAGTCCCTTATCTTTGTAATGTTTATGGTACTTTTCAGGGTGCCGGTTTCCATTAATTTAATATATGTGCCCCTTATTTTGTTTTGCCTGCTTATTATTTCACTTGGCCTTTCTCTGGCGCTTTCAGCGTTGAATGTATTTTACAGGGATGTGCAGTTTATCTGGCAGGTTCTCTTACAGATTGGATTTTATGTTACTCCTATACTCTATACTATAGACATATTCCCTAAAAATTTACAGCAATTCATCTTATTGAATCCGATTGCACGGATACTTAATTCTGCACGGGATACCATTATTTATTCGACTCCAGCTAAAGCAGAGGACCTTCTATTTATGGTTGTTTCATCAATATTCTTTCTTCTGGTCGGATACATTATTTTTTCCAGATTTGAACCGAAATTTGCGGAGGAAATCTGATGACGGCAATTGAAGTTGAACACCTGTACAAAACATTTCGCATACCCCATGAAAAAAGAACAACTATATTTGAGACTTTGACAGGAGCTTTCAAGCCTCCCATTTATGAAACTTTCCATGCCCTCAAGGATATTAATTTTACAGTTGAAGAAGGAGAAGCTCTTGGAATAATTGGGGAGAACGGAAGTGGGAAGAGTACTTTACTAAAAATAATCGCAAGTATTCTGCGTCCGTCGTCAGGGAAGGTGACTGCTCTAAAGAGAATTACTCCTTTCCTTGAGCTTGGAGTCGGTTTTCAGTCTGACCTTACTGCTGCAGAGAACATAAAAATTTATGCAACCATCATGGGCATGCAGAAGAGAGAAATTAATGATAAGCTGGATGATATTATCGAGTTCGCAGGACTTGAGAAATTCAGGGATACCAAGCTCAAAAATTTTTCATCTGGTATGCAGGTAAGACTTGCTTTTTCAACGGCTATTCAGACTGATCCTGAAATCCTTTTAATGGATGAGGTTCTGGCAGTTGGAGATATGGAATTTCAGCAAAAGTGTCTGGATGTACTTAGCCAATATCGAAAAGATGGGGTTACAATTGTTTTCGTTTCACATGACCTTGGATCGGTAAGGAGGTTCTGCGACAGGACTTTGCTTCTGAATAAAGGTGAGCAAATAGTCCTTGGGGATACAGGAGATGTAATCGACCGTTATGTGTATGGCGGTGGAGATGAAGCGCCTGTATCAGGAAATCAGAACGAGCCGGAAATGGCCGAGTCAGATGTAGAATCCGTAGAATCCGAAGATAAAAATTCCCGATGGGGAGATAAGACCGTTGAGATCACAGGTGTGGAGTTCTATGATAAATTCGGCAATAAAGGCTCAAGGTTCAATTCCTTTGATCCTATGACAATCAAAATCTTTTATAGTGCGAATAAAAAAGTCTCTGACCCGGTTTTTGGCATTGCTCTCTATTCCGAGAACGGAGAAAACCTTTTTGGAACAAATACGGAGTTAAAAAACGCTTCAATTGGATATATTGAAGGCAAAGGGCATGTTGACCTGATGATAGAGAGAATTCCTATGATTACAGGAAGGTTTCTACTGACAGTCGCTGTGCATACTCACGATCAAAAACCTTACGATTGGCACGATAAACAGTATTCTTTTGATGTAATGCCAACTGGTAGAGATGCTGGACTTTTTGAGGTACCTTGCAACTGGAAAATCTGAATCAGGATGTGGGATTTTATGGACGCATTTAACATTAATACCGAAATTGATGAAAAAGAAATCAACGTTGAAGAAATAATGAAAAAAATAAGGGAGAATATCCGTGAGCGGAAAGGATCAGGGGTCTTTCCGGACAATAATATCGGAGGTACTCAACAGGGTTCTTTGGCTGGGGACTCTTTAAATGGAAGTAACGCCCGGAGGGATCTTGAGTATCTGAATTCCAACTGGGATATTCACAACAACAGTTATTTCATCAGTTCTCACCGTCCGGTTGTGGGAAAATTCCTTATTAAGGGTAGAGACCTGGTGCATGGAGAAGTCAGGCGGTATGTGGACCCAGTTGTCTGGAAACAAACCGAATTTAATGGAAGTGCAACTCGCCTTCTTAATGATGCTGCAGGTAAGTTTAACTATTTTAATAATAAGATCGAGCAGCTCCAATCCGAAATAGATTCCAAAATAGAGCAGCTCAGACCAGAATTGGGGAATAAAATAGAACAGCTCATGCCTGAATTCGAAAATCAGATAAATCAACTCAAGCATGAAATTAATAATAGTATAAAAGCAGAAGTTAGTTCTATAATTTCTTCGGTGAATTCCGACCTTGAAAATAAGGCATGGCTGGCCAGTATACTTAATGGGAAAATCGAAGTGAATAAAAATAAAAAAATCGAAACTTCCGACTCCAATGCTTTAGATATTAATTATTTTAGATTTGAAGAACAATTTAGAGGCTCAAGGGAAGATATAAAACAGCGTCAGTCTAATTTTACGCATTATTTCACTGCTTGTTCTAATGTACTTGATATCGGATGTGGAAGAGGCGAATTTCTGGAGTTGGCAAAAGAGCTTGGTATTGGTGCAAAGGGCATTGATATCGATGATACGATGGTTGATTACTGTCTTTCAAGGGGATTGAATGTGGAGAAAAACGAAGCAATTTCGTATCTTGAAAAACTTGAAAATAAAAGTCTTGATGGGATTTTTATTGACCAGGTAGTTGAACATCTGGAACCCAATTACCTGATTAATCTGCTCCAGTTATGTTTCCAGAAACTCAAGTACGGATACTATATTTTTGTGGAAACTGTAAATCCGCTTTCTCTTGTATCCTTTGCTAATTTTTATATAGATATGACGCACAAAAAGCCGGTCCATCCTGAAACCCTTAAGTTCCTGTTAGCCTCGGTGGGTTTCAGAGATCTGGATACCATGTATTTCTCTCCCGTGGCAGAGGAAGAAAGACTGCAAAAAGCTCTAGTTGATAATAACATGGAAGAATGGGCAAAGAGCTATCTTGATGTCTATAATCATAACATTGAAAAATTGAATAATATCCTGTATGGAGCACAGGATTATGCTGTAATAGGTAAAAAGTGACGGTGAATGTAATGAGAATTGCGATCGTTGCACCAAGTCCGGTACCTTTTACCATCGGAGGGGCAGAGAAACTCTGGTGGGGGCTGCAGAATTATATTAATGATTGTACCACCCACCAGTGCGAATTATTGAAAGTACCCACAAGAGAAAACAATTTTTGGGATCTGATTGAGTCATATTACCAGTTTTATAACTTGGATCTATCCTATTTTGACATGGTCATATCTACTAAATACCCGGCCTGGATGGTAAAACATCAAAATCACACCGTATATCTGCAACACCATTTAAGAGGTTTATTCGATACCTATCGTTTCTGCAACGAACCTGTGTCTGTTCCGCAGAATTTACGAGTTAATCTTGTGAGTGATATTCTTAAGATAATAGATATGGGCAACCCGTCTGAGAAAAACGTAAAAGAAATCTTCGAAAAACTAACCCGGCTACAAATCGATCAACACAAATATAATCGTGAAACTTTTAAGTTCCCCGGTCCATTTATTAGAGCTATTATTCACTTTTTTGATGCATATGCTCTTGCTCCAAACCGGATTAGAAACTACTTTGCAATTTCGGAAAATGTAAAATTAAGAAAAGATTACTTCCCTCACGATGCAAAAGTAGGGGTAATCTATCATCCCTCAAAAATCGAAAATTTTGCATGCAGGAATTATGATTATCTTTTTACTGTAAGCCGTCTCGATGGTCCAAAACGCATTGATCTTCTTGTAAAGGCTATGAAATACGTGCCTCACAACATCAAATTTAAAATTGCTGGAACAGGGCCTGAAGAAAGTAGATTAAAAGAACTGGCAAAAGGGGATGGAAGAATCGAATTTATCGGATATACGAGTGAAGAGGATCTGATAAGTTTATATTCAAATGCTCTTGCAATACTGTATATTCCTTATGACGAGGACTATGGATTAATTACAATAGAAGGAATGATGAGTCATAAGCCAATTATAACTTCAATAGACAGCGGCGGTTCACTGGAATTTGTAGAAAATTATGAGACCGGTTTTGCTGTCAACCCTGACCCGGAAAAAATTGCAGAAAAAATTAATTACATTATAG
>CAZSVY010000059.1:0-8200 GCA_964610495.1 uncultured Methanosarcinales archaeon | reverse complement strand
TTCCAGCTCAAAAAGCTTTGAGGTTGCCTCCCCTACTTTCTGGACAGTTATGGAATCCTTACTCGAGAGGCCCATGGGCACCTCGTCCACGCCTCTGATCCAGACCATTACAAACTGGCCGGGGGTCATAGTCTCAAACTGATGATCGAAAAAGAAAGTCCTGACAGAAGGAGACTCTTCATTTATCCGTACTATTGTAGCATTCAGAGGAAGCATCAGACCATCTCATGGGAAAGCCCTATTAATTCTTTTACATCCGAATAGCCTTTCCTCTGCAGGAAAGCTTCGATTCCCGTATCGATTTCAGAGAATATGTCAAGTCTGTCATATACAGCAGAGCCGATCTGGACAGCTGCTGCCCCTGCCATAATCATTTCTACCGCGTCCTGCCAGGAGGATACCCCCCCTACCCCTATTACAGGGATTTCCAGGGCAGTATAGAGGTCATAAACACATTTGACAGCTACGGGTTTGACAGCGTTTCCCGAAAGCCCGCCTGAACGGTTTCCCAGGACAGGATACCCGGACTCGATGTCTATAGCCATCCCTTTTAAGGTATTAATTGCAACAACCGCATCCGCGCCCCCTGACTCAGCCGCATTTCCTATGCACGTAATATCAGAAACATTCGGGGTAAGCTTAACCCAGACCGGTACGTTCACCACATCTTTTACTGCAGCTGTGACTGCCTCTACCAGGCAGGGGTTAGAGCCGACGGCAGCTCCGTACCCTTCGGCATGAGGGCAGCTCACATTAAGCTCGAAAGCGTCGGGCTTTCCAGGGAGCAGGCCCTCGGCGACTTCCTTAAATTCGGCAGGACTTCCGCCGAAGATACTTGCAATTACCGGGACTCCCGAGTCCTTTTTTGCAGTATCGAGTTCCTGGAGGAAGCCGGGATAGGAAGGATTAGGAAGCCCCATAGCATTCAAAAATCCGCAGTCAAGCTTGACCATGCTCGGATTGGAATGCCCGGTTTTAGGCGTTGACCCTATGGATTTCGTCACAACCGCGCCTGCTCCCCCCTCACGTGCAACCCTGCATAGGGATGCCCCGGTTGTGCCAAGCACCCCTGCTGCAAGAATGGTCGGATTTTTCAGTTTAAGTCCGGTAAGCGTATACATAGCTGGCTCCTTTCTGGACGGGTGATCCTCAGTCGTATAAATTGTTCGGGTCGCACGAATTTCCGGAAAGTTGCAGAAGCGCTTCTTCAGCCAGTTTCCTTCCGCCCATCTGTACAAGCCTGTGCCCGAGTTCCCTGGCCTCTTCAATGCCTCCCCGCATAGGGATAAACTCGTCTATCCTGACAGTTTCTTCCCCATCAAGGGAAAGGACTTCGGCTCGAATGTGGAGTTCTTTCCTGTCAGGCGTAATTTCGGCGTAGGAACCTACTGGAGTGGTACAGCCTCCTCCAAGTTCGGAAATCAGGATGCGCTCGATTTCTGTGGCAATCCGGCTTTCGGTATGGTCAAGTCTGGAAACTGCAGCTTCAGCTTCAGTGTCTGCCCCTGTAACAACTGCAACCGTGCCCTGGTTCGGGGAGGGGCAGAAGAAATCAGGAGAAAGAATCTCTCCTTCAAGCTCCCAGCCCAGGCGTTCAAGCCCTGCTTTTGCAAGCAGAATGCCGTCATATTTTCCTTCTTTGAGCTTCCTGAGTCTTGTATCGATATTGCCCCTTAAGTCCTGAGTAACAAGGTCAGGCCTGAAACGCTTTACCTGGGCAGCCCTTCTCAGGGAACTGGTGCCTATAACGGACAGTTCGGGGAGCTCGTCCAGTGGGGTCCCGTCATAAGTCAGCAGGATATCGAACGGGGTATCCCGTTTCAGAACGGCAGCGGTTGGAAGGGTCGGCGGGCGGACAGTTGGCATATCTTTCATGGAGTGGACAGCGATATCTATTTCTCCTGCAAGCATAACATCGTCCAGTTCCCTGACGAAAGCCCCGACTCCGCCTGATACTGCGTGCAGAGGCCGGTCCGTAAACCGGTCTCCACTGGTTTTTATAATTTTCAAACTGGTTTCAACGCCCTGTGCTTTCAAAAGGCGTGCAACATTCTCAGCCTGGGCAAGCGCAAGCCGGCTGCCCCGCGTACCTATGATCATATGGAATCCTCGTTTTCAAAGCTGCAAATTCTCTCAGAGATTTTCGGTATACGCTTTAAGGGTTACTTCGATGTCTTCTTCGCTGTGGGCTGCAGAGACGAAATTGGTCTCGAACTGCGACGGAGGGAGGAAAATTCCGCTTGCAAGCATCCTGTGGAAGAAAGCAAGGTAACCCTCCTTATCGCATTTCAGAACCTCCTGGTAGTTATGAGGTTCGGCCCCGAAGAAAATCTTGAACATTGAAGCAATTCCGCATACGTTGTAATCAAGCCCTTCGTCCTCAACGATTTCGGAGAGTACGGCCCTTATGTAATCACCTTTCGAATTAAGTTTTTCATGGACCTTTTCCTGTTCCAGATAGTCAAGCACTGCAATACCCGCAGCCACGGAACAGGGGCTTCCGCTAAAAGTCCCCGCCTGGTAGACAGCTCCGGATGGGGAGATCATTTCCATAATTTCCCGCCTGCCGCCAAAAACTCCTATAGGCAGCCCTCCACCCACGATCTTTCCAAGGGTGGTCATATCAGGCATGACCCCGAAGTATTCCTGTGCTCCTCCCATTGCGAGCCTGAACCCGGTAATAACCTCATCGAATATAAGAAGCACATCATTTTCCAGGGTAAGTTTCCTGAGTTCTTCCAGGTACCCGGGCAGGGGAGTAACAGGACCTATGTTCCCGAGCACAGGCTCTATTATAACTGCAGCCAGCTCGTCCCTATTTTTCTCCACAAGCCCGGTCATCGCTTCAATATCATTGTACGGAGCCTGAAGGGTATGCTTTGTGAAATCTGCAGGAATGCCCAGGGAATCAGGCTCTCCGAGCGTTGTAGCTCCTGATCCTGCTTTTACCAGTACCGCATCGTGGGCTCCATGGAATCCGCCCTCAATTTTGATGAATTTATCCCGACCTGTAAAGCCACGGGCAAGGCGAAGGGCACTCATTGTGGCTTCAGTGCCTGTGGATACGAAGCGAAGCATATCGATACTGGGATAATACCCTGCAATTTTCTCTGCGAGATTTACTTCAAGCTCGGTAGGGGTTCCGTAGAGCCAGCCTTTATCGAGCTGGGCTTTAATGGCCTCTTTTATTACAGGGTGGTTATGCCCAAGAATTGCAGGGCCGTAAGCCAGGCAGTAATCGATGTACTCGTTCCCGTCAAGGTCCCTTATTTTTGAGCCGTCAGCTGATGCCGTATAGAAAGGATAGGGTTTGATTGCGCGTACAGGGCTGCTTACCCCACCAGGAATAAGGGTCTTTGCTTTCTCATACATCTGTCTGGACTTCTCAAGTGTTACCTCAGATATCATGGAAATCTCACCGGATTGGACTGAAAATCTTTAACAATTATTCATAAATTTAAGTGAAGTTTTGAACTGGACTTAAAACTGTATACTGAATTAAGCTTAAATTGTATACTGAATTGAGCTTAAATTGTATACTGAATTAAACTTAAGTTATGTATTAAATTGAAATTATACATTGAATTGCAATTATTATTAAATTGAATTTTTATCTAACTGAATTCAGTTAAATGAATTTATTTACTAAACTGTAATTTTATATTAAATTGATTTTATATTAAAGTACACTTAAGTAGAGGTGTTTTGCACCTTGCTGTATTCCTTTTCTATCTTATAACAGAGCCTTCCCCTATTAAGCAGTTATTGATGAAATTGACAGGCACGTAAGGAACGAATAATAGATTGAGAGATAGGGAAGGCGGAAGGAGGGAGAAAAGAAATAGTTCCTGAACCTATCGCCCCTGACAAAGCCAGAAGAAGGAGCGCCTGAAAAAGAGACGCTTACTTCAACATGCGGGCAGCATCCTTTGCAAAGTAGGTAATGATAATATCGGCTCCTGCCCTTTTGATGGAGATGAGAGATTCGTACATGGCTTTCTTTTCATCAAGCCAGCCGTTAGCTGCGGCGGCTTTGAGCATGGCGTATTCTCCGCTTACATTGTACGCGGCTGTCGGCATCCCGTATTCTGTCTTGACCCGGTAGATAATATCAAGGTAAGGAAGGGCTGGCTTTACCATTATTATATCTGCCCCTTCGGCCACATCGAGGGTTACTTCCCTGAGAGCCTCATCGCTGTTTGCAGGGTCCATCTGGTAGGTGGAGCGGTCTCCGAAAGAATATCCCGACTCGGCGGCTTCCCTGAAAGGCCCGTAGAAAGAAGAATGGAATTTTGCAGCATAGGACATAATAGGAATATTCTCAAATCCGCTCATGTCAAGCGCTTGCCTGATAGCTTCCACCATTCCGTCCATCATTCCGGAGGGGGCTACCATGTCAGCGCCTGCCTTTGCGTGGCTGACTGCAATTTTTCCGAGAATCTCAAGCGTGGGATCGTTCAGGACCTCTTTTGTTTCGAAATCAATGACTCCGCAGTGCCCATGGCTTGTGTACTCACACATGCAGATATCCGTGATCACCACAAGTTCATCTCTGAGTTCGGCCTTGATTCTCCGGACAGCCTCCTGGATAACATCAGTTTCCCCATAGGAGGAACTGCCTTCCGCGTCCTTGAAGGCGGGCACTCCGAAAAGGATTACTGCAGGGATTCCGAGTCCTGCAATCTCTTTTGCCTCTTTTACAACTTCTGAGAGAGGAAGGTTGTATATGCCGGGCATGGAAGAAATCTCAACAGCGGAGTCGACGGTCTCATTCACAAAAATGGGCTGAACCAGGTCGTCTAAGGATAAGGTAGTTTCACGCACAAGGTTCCTGATCTTTCCTTTTCTCAATCGTCTCAACCTGACATCTGGAAACATTTGATCACTTCTGTAACTGCGAATTTCTGTAGTTTCTGATCATTTTCTTATGAGTTGCCTTTTTCAGAGACCCGGTTTAAATCACTTCCGCAATCGGGCTTCATTTTTTCCACTCTCATCCTGTTTTTTTCGAGGCAGAAGATCCTTGAAACTACGTCAAGGAACTCTTCATTTCCGAGCTCTGCGGCCTGGCGGAGAACTTTGGTAGGTTCGGCAAGAATTTTGTTTACAATGGAATGAGTAAGGTCGTCAAGCACTTCGGTCTCGATTTCTCCTATGGTATGGTAAGCACAGAGCCGGTTGACCGCTTTTTCCCTTTCCCGTATCCTGACATCGTAAACCTGCCTGTAAAGGTCGGAAATGATTCTGTCGGCTTTCTGGCGCTTATACTGGAGGTTTAAAAGCCTGATCTCTTCCTGAATTATAGCTTCGGCTTTTTTAGCTTCTTCTTTTCTCATCTTAAGCGTCTTTTCACTGATTACCCTGAGATTGTCAATGTTGCACAGTTCCACATTATCGAGTTCGGCAGCCGATTCCTCTATATCCCTGGGATTTGCTATATCGATTAAGAGGAGCTTACGGGCTTTATCCCGGTCTTTTATAGCCTTTTCAACGATTTCCCTGGTTAAAATGTAATGAGGAGCGCCTGTGCCACTTATTACGACATCCGCGCCCTTAAGATAAGCCTGGATATCATCAAGCCTAACCGCGTGTCCTCCGAGTTCGTAGGCAATTTCTTCGGCTTTCTGAAAGGTGCGGTTGGCAATGTAAATTGCCTCGATATCCTTTTCAGCCAGGGCTTTTGCCACAAGGACTCCGATTTCCCCTGCCCCTATCACGAGAACGGATTTTCCTGTGAGCCCCTCCAGAATCTCCTCTGCAAGGTCCACAGCCGCAGAACCTATAGAAACCGAGCCCTTATTAATTCTGGTTTCATTACGGATACGTTTTCCTACCTGAATAGCCTTATCAAAGGCAGTGTCAAGGATTTTTCCGGTCGTTCCCGCTTTTTTGGAATAAGCATAGAGTTCCTTTATCTGCCCGAGAATCTGGTCTTCCCCAACAATCATAGATTCAAGACCACCGGCAAGCCTGAGCAGGTGTTCAAGGGACTCGTCATGCCCATAGAAGTCGATAATATGGGTGGAAGCTCCCATTTCCTTTGCAAAAGAGAAAAGTACACTGCTGCTCTTGGGGGAAACAACGTAAATTTCAACACGGTTGCAGGTTTTTAAGACGACGCACTCATAAACGTACTCGTGATTGTACAGATTGTGGAGCAGGCCGTCCAGATCTCCGTGCCAGGCGGACTCCATTTCCTCAACTTTTGCTTTTTTATGGGATATAACCATACTTGAGATTTCTGTCACAGAGAGCCTCCGGATAGAATGAATACAGGAAATAGAATAATAATATAAGGAGTTATAAATTAAACTTTGTCTATAACTCCTCAGCCTTTTTTCAACAAACGAATTTTTATTTACATATTATTTTTATTTAAAGTTTCCATTTACAGAGCTTTTTGATTCAGAAAGTATTTCTATCCAGGAAACTTCTTTAAATATTCCTAAAGTACTTAGCTTCCTGCCTGAGCCTTTCACTTTCTCTCAGGCTTTACCTGCTGGAATTTTCCAGGCAACCTGAAATTATCTCGTACGCCCTTTCGGCTGCTTTTTCATAAGACTCGGAAAAACCATTCCAGACAGCCTCGCTTTCAAGGACTTTCCAGAGAATTACCTTTCTCTTTCTCTGTTCTGCCACATGCTGCTTGAGGTAACTCCTCAGTTCATCCTGAAGCCTTATCATATCGGAATATGCAGGAGTTATCAGGCCTTCGATTTGCCTTCGCGTGTATTTTGAGACTGCGGGACTGTGCCCGAGAGTGGAAATCCCGATTACAAGGTCTCCTCTTTTTATTACTGACGGGATTACGATACTACCTAAAGCGTCTACCTGATTAATCAAAATATCGCTCTCCCGTGCAATGGCAGTGATTTTCCGGTTAAGTTCGAAGTTGCTTGTTGCGGGTATGACAATAAAGGCCCCTGAAAGAAGTTCCCTGAGTTCGAAATCCGAAGCCGCAAGCAGGTCAAGCCGAACAAGCCGCACCTGCCCTGAAGCTTCAAGCTCATACAGCCGCTGGGAAAATTCGAGGCTGGCAACAAGAGTGTCCGCACAGCCTGAGAAGAGTTCGGCTTTGCGTTCTCCAACCGAGCCGCCCCCGAAAATAACGATTTTCCTGCCAGACAGGTCAAGCATAAGCGGGAGAAAATTGTTTGTTTCAGCCATACCCGAAGCCTCGCAATAATAGATTTCAAGATCCGGCCCTTACAGCCTGACCCCGGTTTTTTTGAACTCCCGTTCGCTGAAAAAGAGAGTATAATCCTTAATTCCGGTGGCTTCCGAAATCCTGACAGCTACCTCTTCACAGTCTTCCGGAGTGTAAGAATGGACCATAGTGAACAGATTATATGGCCAGTCAGAATAGCGAGGGCGTTCATAACAGTGGGTCACTTCAGGAAATTCGGCCATGATATTCCCTATTGTTTCTATCTGCTCATCAGGAACGTTCCAGACACACATCGCATTTGCTGTTATGCCTATAGCCCTGTGCCCGATTGAAGCCGCAAACCGCCTGATTTTCCCGGATTTTTGGAGATTTTTAAGTCTATCAACAACTTCCTGCTCGCTAATTCCAAGTTCGGCAGCAAACCCTTTGAAAGGAGAATGAGTGATAGGAATTCCGTCCTGCACGAGTTTGAGCAGTTTCACATCCGTTTTATCCATAATTTCACCTGATATCAAACTTTACCTGAATCTTAAACAGGTGCTTTGTAGGAAGATCAAGAAGAGGACAGCCTGTTTTCTCCCGAATTTCGCTGAGAATCCTCTCAAGCCTGTTTTTATTTGGAGCCGAAAGCGTAAACCAGAGATTATATTGCGCAGCACTTCTGAGATAATTATGGGAAACTTCGGGATACTCGTTAATAAAAATAGCAATTTCCTCTATGCGGGACTCAGGCACTTTTAGGGCTACAAGAGTGCTTACGCCCCCCATATTTCTCATGCTGAGGACAGGGCCTACCCTTCGTACTGCCCCTTTCCTGTTGAGTTCACGCAGCCTTTCAATCACCTCAATTTCCGGAAGCCCGAGAATCTCGCCTAATCTTGCAAAAGGTTCGACTTCGAGGGGGACTTCCTGCTGGATAAGGTTGAGGATTCTTTTGTCGGTCTCATCAAGTTCTACTACCGGAACTTCCCCTTCATAAGGATCCATATCACAGGAAAAATCGGCAGCCTCTTTCTGGAGCTGATCTTTTAA
>CAZSVY010000058.1:0-9143 GCA_964610495.1 uncultured Methanosarcinales archaeon | reverse complement strand
CGTTGCGCCGGTTGATCACGCCGTTGCTAGGGGTTTTTCGATCAAACCTTTTAAAAATAGGTTTGCGTTGCGCCGGTTGATCACGCCGGATAGGGATTTTCGCTCAAGCCTTTTTTTAAAAGGCTTGCGTTGCGCCGGTTGATCACGCCGCTTCCAGGGGTTTGCGATCAAACCTTTTTTGAAAAGACTTACGTTTTTGATCAAACTTTTTCTAAAAGTTTGCGATCAAGCATTTTTTTGAAAAGGCTTAAAAGGGCCGCGTACTCCCGAGACGGGACTTGGGCGGTTCTACTCTAAATCTCTTCGGTTCAGAATGTAAGAAATCATTTTAGAATTAAGCTTGCTTTCCTGTGCTACCCTCTCCGCAATCTTCTCAATGGGAGTGCCTTCAGCCTTCATGCTTCTTATTTTTGAAATTACGGAAGGGGGAACAGTATAGTACTCGTTAATATCTTTCCTGTGCCCCCATACATCCCCTTCAAGGAGCTCAACCTTTTGCATTTCCAGAAACATCTCTATGGCTCTTGAAACAGTCCTTCTGTAAGATTTTGGAAGCTGGATTACCTCCAGTTTAGGACAGGCCTCAACAAGCAGGAAAATATCTTTATTTGACGGTCTGAATGCAAGGTGAACAACCCTCTCATTTGGATTCAGTGACAGAATTTCATTTCTTGAACTGACAACTCTTATTTTCATACAGATCCCCCGACCCAAAATTTAATTAAAGAATTAATAAAATAAGTTACACGACTTTCTTTAAATAATTTTCTAGTAGACTCATAGACTTTGTCCCGTTGAATTTAGAATACTTGAAAAAAAGGTATATGGAAGAGCAAAAATAAAACCACTAAGAAAAAAACAGAGTTTTTACGTCTCAAATGTTTATAAATAATTTCACTATACTCAATATATATAAAAAAGGAGTTTTGCAAAATATTTTGCAATGTTGTGCCCGGGGTAGAGAAGAATATCCCGGGAAAGAATGAAAATTACCCGGTGAGCTAAAAGACCCGATAAGAAATGAGAAGGGAAATCAGGCGTGAAAGATGAGCCGGGAGTTGGAAGATGAAAGATTGGATAGAAAAAGAGTCATAGCAAAGGATAAGCTAACAATAAGCTAACAATAAGCTAATAATAAGCTAAGAATAAACAAGAGCAAGCTAAGAATAAACAAGAGTAAACTAAGAATAAACAAAAGTAAACTAAGAATAAAGCTCTGCTTTATACAAAAGCTAAATAATTGCTCCGGAAACTGCAAAACCCAGAGATTAGAAAAGTATACATTAGATGGAAGTTCCATTGCGGAATTCCATCCTGAAAAGAAGGATTCGAATTTCAAGGAAAAGCTTTTAGAAAACTTCCAGGACTCTTTTTTAAAGATTCTATTTCTATTTGCTCCTGTTCGAAGAAATGTCCATTTATTCCTGTTCCAAGATCTCTGTGTTTTCTCTATGTTTATTCCTGTTCGCCATCTTCATAGGATACAGCCTGAAAAAAGACCTATCCTCGGGTGTATCCCGAAGAGATGGCGAAAGAATTAACGGATTAATCCACAATCCTTTTGCTCAGGATATAAAGGATCATATCCGAGTTCAACTTACTTTCCCTCGAAAGCTTTTCGGCAATAACCTCATTGGTGAACCGGTCAGCTTTTAATTCCTGAATTTTCTCCAGGACATTCTGAGAGACATTATAATATTCGTTTATGTCTTTCCTGTGTCCCCATACATCCCCTTCCAGGAGATTTATCTTCTGCATCTCCAGGAACATTTCAATTGACTTGGAAACAGTCCTTCTGTAAGATTTAGGAAGCTGTATCGCTTCGATTTTCGGACATGTTTCCGCAAGCATGAATACATCCCTGTTAGATGGTCTAAAAGCAAGGTGAATAACCTTCTCGTTCGGATTTAGGGTAGGAATTTCCTCCCGTGAACTAACTACTCTGATTTTCATACGCATCCCCACTCTTTATTTAACAATTAAATTTTAATTTATTTAAAAATCAAATTTTGTTTACGCATTTACATTTTATATACATATCGATTAGCCAAAATATTATTTAGAGGGTTTATACCCAAAGCGAGTTCTAATAGCATCAGCATGTGCCTGTAAACCCTCCTCCTCGGCTAATGCGATTATAGTTTCTTTCAAACTTTCAAGCCCACTCTTGCTGATTTTCTGAATACTCGAATACTTAATAAAATGGTTAATATTCAAACCTGAATAAAGTCTGGCATATCCGGCCGTGGGAAGCACATGATTGGTCCCTGAAGCATAATCCCCAACAGGAACCGGAGAATAGTTTCCTATAAAAATCGATCCTGCATTTTTAATTCTGTCAAGTACGAAATCCGGGTCCGATACCATAATCTCAAGGTGTTCGGGAGCAAATTTATTGCTGAAGCCAATACATTCTTCCAGGGAATCTGCAGTAAGGATTGCGGCATTTTCAAGAGAAGCCTTTACAATGCTGCTTCTTGCAGCCTGTTCAGCCTGAATAAGCACTTCTCTTTTTACAGCTTCTGCCAGCGTGTCCGAACCTGTGATGAGTATAGAGACTGCACTTGGATCGTGCTCGGCCTGCGCTATAATATCCGAAGCGACCATAACGGCATCTGCCGACTCGTCTGCAATAATGAGCACCTCACTTGGGCCTGCCGGGAAGTCGATCTCTGCAACGTCCCTGATCTGCATTTTGGCAGATGTGACAAAAACATTCCCAGGCCCTACGATTTTGTCTACCTTCGGAACCGTTTCAGTCCCATACGCCATTGCCCCTATAGCCTGCACGCCGCCGAGTTTGAAGACTTTATCCGCTCCTGCAACCTTTGCGGCAGCAAGCGTAAGCGGGTGTACGGAACCGTCCTGTCCCGGAGGCGTACAAACTATGACCTGCTCCACTCCTGCAACCCTGGCAGGGATTACAGTCATGAGCACGGTCGAGGGATAGGAAGCCCGTCCTCCCGGAGCATATGCACCCACGCTTTCCAGGGGCGTTGCCTTTTGACCCAGCACAATCCCTGGTTTGAGTTCCATAAACCAGGTAGCTTCCGGAAGCTGGGCTTCATGGAAAGCCTTTATGTTTGCGGCTGCAGATTTAAGGTGATCCAGAAGTTCGGGACTTATGCCGGAAAGGGCCTTTTCAAACTCTTCCTCGCTCACTTCAAAGTTTGCAAGTTCGACTTTATCGAATTTAGCCGTATATTCCCTGAGCGCGGCATCTCCTTTAGTACGCACATCCGAAAGCACGGCTGAAACGGTTTTTGCTACATCCTCAAGCCCGGACCCCCGGGAAAGCAATTTCTGCATTTCAGCTTCCGAAACATCAGACAACTTTTTGAATAACATCATGACCATCTCTGAAATAACCTGACAGGACCTGATATAGATTGAAATTGAAATTTAATATAGATCGACTAATCCCATACAAATTGACTCTGGTATGGACTGGCAATCGGCAATATGAGAACCGAATAACCAGATAATCGGTAATCTGAGACCGAATAACCCGATAATCGATTGAGCTGGAAACCAAACAATCGGTTAACCTGATAATCCAATCCCATTAAATCCCTGCTCTCATTTAATATTTTATCCCTTACTTAGCCCGTTAATAGAAGATAAAAATCAAAAAAAAGACCTGAACTATCAGGAGATAAAGAGAATGAGGCAGGTAGAATCAATAATCATTGATTGTTTTTTGCCCCGAAGAAGGACTTTTCTCAGGAAGCTCAGGCTCAAAAATTCCAGGGACTGCCTCTATGCTTCCTATCTGCTTAAAAATCCTGTCTGCGATCTTCGGCCCCAGAAGAGCAGCCACTTTCCCGGGATCAGCCCCTGCAAGCTCTGCTGAGGACCTGAAGCCTGCCTCGTAAAGTTTCCTTGCTCTAACGCGTCCTATACCTCTGATATCGAGCAGGTCCATAAGTTCGGGGGCTGCTCCGTAACGGATCCGTTTTTCAAGTTCTGCGGCCTCTTTTGCCCCTTTGAGATCAAGGAGCCTGGCAAGCTGGGTCGTTACGTGCATTATCCATTCCGCAATGTCCGCAATTGCATGTATGTCACCTTCCCCTATACCGAACTTTAAGCAGATCTCGTTTTCAGATTTTTCATGGACCCAGTCAACCAGAAGAAGGGAAGTCTTGACTTCTCCGAGGAACCATTCATATTCCGTAATATTGAAAGGGCTGGGCACCTTTGCGAACTCACCGGCATGAGCCATTACATAATCATTTATGTCCTGATAGTCCTGGTTCCGCATATAGAGCAGGCGCATGTCAGGCGTGCTGCACACCAGATGCAGCAGGGTAAGCTCGGTCAGGGTTTCTGCCTCTTTCAGGCCCTTTACAATGCGGGCTGCCGACAGGGGATCGATATAGAGCCTTGAGACAAGTTTGCCGAAACTTGTAGAAATAAGGGCATCGGTTTTCTCAAGCATCTCTTCCTGACGCAAAAAGTTCAGGCATTCATCCACAACCGTAGAAAGCCCGAAATTCGAGTACTGAAAAGCAAAGAATGTTGCCTCCAGAAAATCCATGAGTTCTTCTCTTGTCCGTGCAAAACCACTGGAAATTGAAGAGAGCACATGGGTCCTGAGGGCGTTTTCGGTCCCGAGCTTGGACCAGATATCTTCGGCGTCTGCCTCGATATAATTCTCAAAAAGGAAAACAAATTCCTCATATGATTTTGCAACAAGCACAGCTTCTCCGTAAGGGTCAAGCCTCGGTCTTCCTGCCCTGCCTGCCATCTGCTTATACTCGAGCACAGGAATAGGCTGCATCCCGCCTTCAGAGGAATAGCGCCGATAGCTCCGGATAATTACACGCCGCGCAGGCAGGTTGAGCCCGGCTGCGAGAGTCGGAGTGCTTGAAATCAGCCTGATCTTTCCAGCCCTGAAACCGTCCTCCACAAGTTCCCTTAAAGGTGTGGTAAGCCCTGCATGGTGAAAAGCTGTCCCTGAGCGAATGCAGGCTGCAAGGTTCGTTGAAGTATCGGTTTCACTGTTTTCGAGGATCTCGTCTGCAATTCCTGCCAGAGATTCCCGGTCTTCTGCAGAGAGGGTCTTTTTAACGGTCGAAGCCGCCTTTTTTGCAAAAGCCATACAGTTTTTCCTGCTGCTTTCGAAAACCAGGCACTGCCCACCTTTTCTGAGAGTATCCAGCGCAAGGTTAACGGCTTCGTCTTTTGTGGACTGCTCAACAGGCTTTTCCCTATCCCTGCAATAGAATGTCCCATTAAAGAATACCCCCTCCAGAAGTTCGGTAGGCCTCCACTCGCTTACTACAAGCCCGGCTTCCAGCCATGCTGCAAGTTCGTCGGCGTTCCCGACGGTTGCAGACAGCGCCAGGATCTGACAGGAAGGGTTCATTTTCCGAAGTTTTGCAAGGGTAACTTCAAGCGTGGGGCCTCTGTCCGGAGAATCAATAAGATGTACCTCATCTGCCACAACCACCGAGATTTCCTGCATCCAGGCAGTCTCGTTCCTGAGCAGGGAATCGGTTTTCTCCGATGTCGCAACAATAATATCGTTTACTCCCAGCCCTTCGTCCCGCAGGTCATAGTCCCCTGTAGAGATCCCGACCCTTATTCCAAGTTCCGAAAATTCCCGAAACCGCCTGAATTTCTCGGAAGCAAGAGCTCGGAGAGGCACGATATAGAGTGCCTTCCCTCCTGCGCGGATGGATTTCAACATTGCAAGCTCGGCAAGGAGGGTCTTCCCGGAAGCCGTCGGAATTGCAGCAAGCAGGTTTCTTCCTTCAAGCAGCCCTTTTTCCACGGCTTCTGCCTGAGGCGGGTAAAGTTCCAGAATCCCGGAATCAATGTAAAACTGTTTTACTTCGTCGGGCAGATCGAGACTTTCTATCTTCATTGAAAACCAGAAACTCACACATTGGATAAAAAACTATTTTGGAATGCATGTCAGTGTCGAAAAATTCTTATCTGCAAAAATCTCTACAAATCGCTGCAAAGACTCTACAAAAACCTGAGCTCCCTGTTAAGGGAACCCCGGTTTTTTGAGATTTTTCGAATATCATTAACTGCGTGCCGAATTTAACTACCTGCTGAATAATAGTAATTTCCACTTTCCTTCTGTTCCCGGTCAAGCCTTGAGCCGAGATTATTCACACGTGGACGCCTTGTTTCCTCGTCCCTGCGGAAGGTTATGCCCAGGTTTTTCAGGAATTTGTTCATACCTGCTTCCATGCTGAACGGGCCGTGCGCTTCACCGTATACCGAAGGCTTGCCTTCAAAAACCATGAGGCGCTGGCTCAATAGATCTATCATGTAAATATCGTGGTCTACAACAAGGGCTGTCTTCTGGTTGCTTTCGGCAAAGCGGTTGAGGACTTTTGTGACCATGGAACGCTGTTCCACGTCCAGGTGGGCGCTGGGCTCGTCCAGAATATAGAGGTCGGCTTCATGGGAAAGGCAGGCTGCAATAGAAACCCTTTGCAGTTCTCCGCCACTGAGGTCAGTAAGCAGGCTGTCATAGATCTTTTCAAGCTGGAGCGGGTTCGAAATCTCAACCTCGTAGTAACTGGTTCCGAACTGCCTTGAGATCCCGCGCAGAAAGTCCTGCACGCTCACCGGGATATCGGCTTTAATGTACTGAGGCTTATAGGAAATCTTGACGTCTATGCCGGGATCGCCCTCATCAGCCTTGATTTCCCCTGCAAGCACTTTTACGAAGGTGGACTTTCCTATCCCATTCGGGCCCACTATACCGAGCACCTCGCCTTCCCGAAGGCTGCCGCCTGTGGCTTTCAGGGAGAAACCGTCCCCGAATTTCTTTGAAAAGCCGTTAAAGGTAACCATGGACCTTAACTGATGGTCTTCTCTTGGGGGATGGACTTCAAATTTAATGGCTTCAGGCCGGATCCTTATGTTTTCTTCAGGGAGGTAACCCTTAAGGTACTGGTTAATCCCAACACGTACACTTTTCGGAAGAGTGACCACACCGAAGGCTGCAGGCTCTCCGTAGGCGATGTGAATTACGTCTGTTAGCATGTCCAGGATTGCAAGGTCGTGCTCTACTACAAGTACAGCCCTGTCCTTTGAAATCTTCTGGATCAGGCGGGCGACGTTAATCCTCTGGTAGATGTCAAGGTAGGGGCTGATTTCGTCAAAGAAATAGAACTGGGCATCCCTGGCCGCACATGCTGCGATTGCCACGCGCTGCAGTTCGCCGCCGCTCAACTCCGAGATTTTCCTGTCAACTACGCTTTTTAAGTCAAGGTAGTCGACAAGCTCATCAAGGATTCCTCTCTCATCGGTTTTTCCTAACAGTTCGGAGGTTTTTCCTTTGAAAGCTTTAGGGATCAGGTCCACATACTGGGGCTTCTGGGAAACCCGGACCTTCCCGTCCACTACAGCCTTGAAATAGTCGTAAAGCGCGCTTCCGGCGTAGTGCTCAAGCACAGTATCCCAATCGCCTTTTTCCTGTCCGAAGTTAGGGATTAAAGCTCCTGAGAGGATCTGAACGGAGGTACTTTTTCCTATCCCGTTAGGGCCGAGAATTCCTGTTACTTTTCCTGTCCTGGGCACAGGCAGCCCGAAGAGGGCAAAACCATTTGGCCCGTACCTGTGAGTCGGCTCCTTCAGAGCTTCAGGAAGCCCTATGATCATAATGGCTTTAAAAGGGCATTTGTTAACGCAAATCCCGCAGCCCACACATAGTTCTTCTGAGACGACGGGCTTTCCGTCCTCCTCAAAAACAATAGTCTCATCCCCTGTTCGGACCCTCGGGCAGTATTTCTCGCACTCTTTGCTGCACCGTCTGGGCTGACACCTATCTTTATTAAGTATAGCTATTCTCATGATAGTCCCCGAAAATTACGTTTTTCCTTGATTAATCAGATAAGATGAAATGTGTGCCTGTTATAATTTTTCAAGCGAGGCGCATAACAATATGATATTTGCTATTATTGATATTTGCTATAGTAGAGAGCGATTATCACAGCAGGGCAATATGATAATGTAACGCTGCCCTATTGAGAAATTTATTGTACATATACAGCAGTATCGGTTATGAAATGCCTGCTCTGGTATATGAACCGTTGGACGATTGCAGGCATGAAAATCACGAGGGAGTTTAATTAAGTAAACGGGCAAATTTGATAAAGTAAACGGGCAAATCAGTCTTACAGAGAAACCAATCTTACAGGAGTCCAGGAAATCAAGCAGGAAAATCCTGTAATAAACACACCTGTAATAAAGAGACCTGTAGTAAAAGATCCTGTAATAAAGAGATCTTTAATAAAAAATCCTGTAATGAAGAAGCCTGTATAAAAGGCCTTCAACTTTAGGAAAGCCTTTTTGCAGTTCAGGAAAGACGATTTAAAGGTTTTAGTTCAGGAGGAGAGTCCAGATAACAAGGAAGAAATCTATAACTATAAACTCCACGTAAAACCAATCCTTGAATTTGAACTCCTTTGTATTGATCTTGAGTTGAGGATAGATAAGCTTCTGTATGTAATACGTAAGTCCAATAACGATAATAAGTACGGCGTACCAGATCCTGTCTTCTCCGGCCCCATACAGGCTGAAAACTAAAACCCCTGCAATCGTACCAAGTATTGAGGCTACTATCGTTTTTATAATCCCATCCCTGTGCTCCTTTTTCTTTTCCTCAGGCGTCCTTTCCTTAATCAGGCTCTTCTTCTCCGGAGTCTCAACCTTTGCTACAGGACTTTCTGCAGCAGCCTCTGTAATTTTTGCGGGTTCCCTTCTGGACTTTGACTTTGGATTTTGTTTACTCAAACTGTATACTCTCCTGAACGGCAATTAACATTCCCGGGATGTAATCGTAGTCAGGATCTAATCTCAGTTAAAAATTAGACCTGAATTACAAGATCTGAATTTGCGGATCTGAGCTATCAGATTAGAATCATTATATTTAAATTATTAGAATTAAATTATTGAAATAAGATTATCGAAACTGAACTATTGAATAAGATTACTTGAGTTGGATAACAAAATTACATTGTTGAAAGCAGATAATTTAGACTAAATTATGAAACTAAATATGAGATTAAATTATGAGATTAAATTATGAGATTAAATTATGAGATTAAATTATGAGATTAAATTATGAGATTAAATTATGAGATTAAATTATGAGATTAAATTATGAGATTAAATTA
>CAZSVY010000057.1:0-3527 GCA_964610495.1 uncultured Methanosarcinales archaeon | reverse complement strand
ACTGCAGTGTTTGCCGATGCTGTGCTGCCAGATACCAGCAGGATAAAAAACGCAAATAACAAAGTTATATGGATCCCTTTTAACTTCACTTCTGCTACCCCAAAGACCTGATAAAAAAGCCTGTCTACAGCAGGTTACTACCTGAATGTTTTAGATAAGCTGTTTTAACAGTAATTCTACTCCCTTGACCTTAAATATCTTCAACAAAACCAGATATAAAGTTTGTGATCCTTTCTTTTTCTTCTCTTTAAAAGAAAAATATGAGGGTAAGCCTTTAAACCTGTGAATTCGGTTTCGGAACGAATTCTAACACTAATGAATTTTGCTCCTGACCAATTAATAACCTGGATTTTATGATTTTCCTGTCTCTTCTATCTCCGTTTTTATATTTTATATTCCTTCCTGTCTTCTTTTTTTCTTATTTTATACCTTTATTGCTTTTTTTATTGTTCTTTACTATTTCTTTTTTATTATTTTTATTATTTCCTTTTGTTATTTTCTATTATTTTATTAAGGCTTTTTTGTTTTTAGCTTCCTGACAGGGATTTTTATCTGACTATTTCTAGGCTGAGATCTATCCATCTTGATTTATGGATAAGAGAACCCATTGATATGACATCTACTCCCGTTTTTGCATAACCTTCAAGGTTTGCCTGGGAAATTCCTCCGGATGCTTCCACAATAACCTGGTCTCTAAGCCCTTTCTCTTTAAGTATTTCCAGCGTTCCCCGGACGGCCTCGGGCTGCATGTTGTCCAGCATTATAATATCGGCTCCGAGTTTTGCAGCGAGCACGGCATCTTCTGCAGACTCGACCTCAACTTCTACTTTCCGGGTGAAGCTGGTTTTTTTCGCGGCCTCAATTGCGGCTTCTATTCCCATCAGTTTGACGTGGTTGTCTTTAATCATAACCGAGTCCGAAAGGTTAAACCTGTGAGTGTCTCCTCCGCCGGCAGCTACAGCCAGTTTTTCGAATTTCCTTATTCCTGGAGTGGTTTTTCTGGTGCAGGCCACTCTTGTAGTCTCTGAATATTTCCTTACCGTATCCACACAGGCACGGGTAAGGGTTGCAATCCCGCTAAGGTGGCCCAGGAAATTCAGGACAAGCCTCTCTGCTCTCAGAATGGATACAGCTCCCCCCTTTAGCCTGAAAATTCTCTCGCCTGCTTTAACGCGGTCTCCATCTTTAAGTGTGGTCTCGGCCTGAATTCCAAGATAGCAAAAAATTGATCCGGCTTCTTTAATCCCTGCAATAATGCAGGCTTCTTTCGTAAAAATAATGGCTTCTACAGGTTTGTCGGGGACAATAGTGCACGAAACATCGTCGTACCCCAGATCTTCTTCTATAAAGCTTTCAACTTCTTTGATAAGCATGATTTTACCCCGCTACTTTATGTTCCCCGAATTTATAAGAGGTACGGACGTTTTTGGGGTTTTTGATTTCTTCCAGTATCTATCTCTTCTAATTGATTTATTTCTGCCATTGATATACTTCTTAAAGTATACACATCTGCATTATGGAAAAACGAGGGCCAGAATCATGCTTCAATTGTGTTGCTTGCTCAAATTAAAAATGATGGCAAACTTATTAAAATGGGGAAAACGGGTTAACCATTAAGTATTTTGCACAGGCATTCTCTGATTCCCAGGCTGTGACACTGGTAACCCTGATTTTTGGGTCTTTGAGCATGGTTTGAAGGGAGTTTGCGATATGTAGGGCAATATTTTCCGAAGATGGTGGAGTGTGGTCATCAAAGTAATCGAGTTCATTTAAAAAATTGTGATCGAGCCCTGTCATAATTTCGGATACATTCTGCTTTAATTCTCCAAAGTCTACCAGTACTCCGGCATCATTGAGATTTTCTCCAGCCACACAAACTTCTATCTTCCAGTTGTGTCCATGAAGGTTTTCACACTTTTTGGCTACCATCTTAAGCTGATGGGCTGCTGCAAAATGGGTAACGACTTTTAACTCAAACATAGTTACTCAATCTCCTTTTTGAATTTTAAAACATTGTTTCTTAATAAATAGTTTTCCAAATTTGTCGGCAAGTTTTTTTATATAAATGAATTATTTTTATGGATTCCAATGAGCTTATGGAAAGCACCAATAGCTTGAAAAAATATAATAAACAGCGGTCTTTGAAGTTGGGAAAACCTGAAAGTATTTGAAAAGAAATTGAAGAAGTAAGAACATTTCTCTCATTCAGAAAATAATCTCAATAGAAGGTTTTAAGAGAGGGAACAGAATACAGTACCCCGGTCCTCAGGCTTTTAAAGCCGGGTACTAAAATCTAAAGATCAAGGTTTATTGATTATTTACAGGAGCCTGGAACGCTGAAAATAGGAATTATTGGTTGCGGATTTATTGGTGGACAGATTTGCAGGGCTATTGATAGCGGGGCTATTAACGCTGAGCTGTATGCTCTTTCGGACTCTTCTCAGAGCAAAGCCCTTGAACTTGCAGCCTCCCTGAAAAGGTGCAGTCCTGCCTACATGAAGCTTGAGGAATTATTGCAAAGCGTGGATCTGGTTGTAGAAAGTGCCTCTCAGAATGCTGTCAGGTTCGTAGTACCCAAAGCCCTTGAAGCAGGCTGTGATGTAATGGTGCTCAGTGTAGGCGCGCTTGCAGATGAAGAACTCCGGGAAAGGCTCTTCAGGCTTGCAGAACAGAATAACTGCAAGCTCTATTTCCCTTCAGGGGCGGTTGCCGGTATAGATGGGATAAATTCCGCCTCGGCAGCCGGAATTTCCTCAGTTACACTCACTACCCGAAAACCGCCCCTGAGCCTTGCAGGAGCTCCACATGTCGAAACTCTGGGAATTGAGCTTGAAAAGATCGAAAAAGAGACCCTGCTTTTTGAAGGGCCTGCCTCGGAAGCAGTCAAAGCCTTCCCAGCAAACGTAAACGTTGCAGCTACAATAAGCCTTGCAGGCATAGGCTTTGAGCAGACAAAGGTGAGAGTGATCGCCGATCCTGCCCTGTCCAGAAACGTACACGAAATAACTGTAGAAGGTGAATTCGGTAAACTCTTCACCAGAGTCGAAAACCTTCCCTCCCCGGAAAACCCGAAAACCAGCTACCTTGCAGCCCTTTCTGCAATCTCCACCCTGAAAAAGATCCTGAGCCCGGTCCAGATCGGAACCTGAGGTAGCAAGAAAGCCGGTAAGACTTGCCGCCTCATCTTCTTTCATAATCAAGAATTTAATTTCTTACCTGGTCCCTTGAGGGCAAATAAACCTGCTTCTCCACAACCATTGAGCCACAACCGTTGAGCCACAACCGTTGCGCCGGTTGATCACGCCGGATAGGGCTTGGGGATTATAAGCTATCTCAACCACAGACGTTCGCCGTTTTCGATCAAACCTTTTTTGAAAAGGCTTGCGTTGCGCCGGTTGATCACGCCGGATAGGGCCTGGGGATTATAAGCTATCTCAATCACAGGCGTTCGCCGTTTTCGCTCAAGCCTTTTTTGAAAAGGCTTGCGATCAAACTTTTTTTTGAAAAAGTTTGTGAAAAAGTTTGCG